>CAZSZH010000020.1:0-42820 GCA_964610785.1 uncultured Flavobacterium sp.
CATCTACCGAAATTCCACCCGTAACATTTAAGAAAACGTCTTTAGTTCCTAATCTAAAGCCAGCACGTTTTTCTAAAACTGCCAGTAGCATATTCAATCTTTTGGCATTGTAACCCGTGGTACTTCGTTGCGGTGTTCCATAAACCGCAGTAGATACTAAGGCTTGAATTTCAATCATAAGTGGACGCATACCCTCAAGAGTAGAGGCGATAGCCGTTCCTGAGAGTTCTTCTTCTCGATGCGAAAGCAAAATCTCAGAAGGATTAGACACTTCTCGCAAACCCGAGCCTTGCATTTCATAAATTCCGAGTTCGGCGGTTGAGCCAAAACGATTTTTTAAACTTCGAAGAATTCGATACACATGATTTCTATCGCCTTCAAACTGCAAAACGGTGTCGACCATGTGTTCCAAAATCTTTGGACCAGCGATGGTTCCGTCTTTAGTGATATGTCCAATTAAAATCACTGGAACATTGGTTTGTTTCGCAAATTTTATCAACTCGGCGGTACATTCTCTAATTTGAGAAATACTTCCGGCAGTAGATTCGATGTAATCGGTATGTAATGTTTGAATAGAATCAATAATTACAATTTCAGGTTCAATTTCTTGAATTTGGCGAAAGATATTTTGTGTTTTAGTTTCGGTAAGAATGTAGCAATTATCATCTTTGGAGGTAATCCTTTCGGCACGCATTTTTATTTGCTTCTGACTTTCTTCGCCAGAGACATATAAGGTTTTATATGGTAATTTCAATGAAATTTGAAGCAACAAAGTACTCTTACCAATTCCAGGTTCACCACCAAGAAGAATCAAGGAGCCCGGCACAATACCACCTC
The DNA here is from genome assembly GCA_964610785.1 of uncultured Flavobacterium sp. GTDB lineage: Bacteria > Bacteroidota > Bacteroidia > Flavobacteriales > Flavobacteriaceae > Flavobacterium. The sequence goes on from CAZSZH010000020.1 coordinate 838, forward strand.
CAAGCACTCGATTCAATTCACCATCTAACGTGTCCATTCGAACTTCTTGAGACGAATCGATTTCGGCAATTTTTAGTGGTTTAGGTGCTTTTCTAACTTCCGAAGTAGGTTTCCAACTTGTTTTTTCTTCCTTCTGAATAATTTCTTCAACGATAGTATTCCATTCTTTACAGGCATTGCATTGACCTTGCCATTTGGCAAATTGAGAACCACAATTTTGACAAAAGAAAGCAGTTTTAAGTTTAGCCATTTATTTCGAGTGTATTCAAATTAGGATTTATTTCTTTTTGATTTGACTTCTCAACTCATCGACTTTATTAATCATCATGTCTTTTGTTAAACTTCCAATTGGTTGTAATTGAAAAGCATTTTGATAATATCTTACAGCATTTTTAATATCACCCGTGTTTTCATAGAACATAGCCATATGGTAATCCCCAAGCATTGTTTTTGGATACATCTTTTTGGAAAGCTGTGCTAATTGTTCAAATTCGGCATAAGCTTTATTTTTCAAAATGGCCGCTTCAATAGCTTTAAAATCGTTAATTCTAATAGGCATTTTGACTCCCAATGCTTTCTCTAAAACATCATATTTATTTTTCAAATAAGTCACATAGCCAGAGGGAAGTGTAACAATTTTTTCTTGAAACTCTGTTGTTGTTATTGGTTGATAGGAAGCAAAAAACTGATATAAAGCACTTGGAATAGAATATAGAACCAAAGAATAATGTGAAGCTCCTTTAAAATCATCATATTTATAATTTAATGTAGGATTTTTAACTGCTTTAATGTTTTCGTCTAACGTATTTATTTTAGTTTTCATTTTTTTAATATCTCCATCAGCAGAGGAAACATAATAAAAAATATTTTGCTTAAAACCAGATAATCTTTCTGCTACTCGAGTTTCCATTTCAAAAGCGAGTTCAGGACTTAATGAAATATAGGCGTTAAATAATGGGATGTCTTTATATAAAAATAAATTCATAAATCCAGCTGTAACATCATGCCCAGCTATCATTTTAAAACTGGAGGTCCTGTATTTTTTTTCGAGGTACGGCATTAATTCTCCTCCAATAAATTCAAAAAAATTCTCACCTTTTCCTTCTGGCAAACCTGTAGCTTCATCATAAGTGCAGCTTTCATATCGTTCGTTATCTTTATTTGAAAGACCTACGAGAATTACTTCAGGCAAATCGTCCCAATAATTTCCATAACTTAATGCGCCTTGAAAAGGATCAAATAAATAATCGCCATCCAACAAAAGCAATACAGGATAAGTTTTTTTAGTATCTTTATTGTATGATGTAGGAAGAGCTATAGTTAACTGTTTGTATTTGTCTAATTTTTTAGATAAAATACTATCTTTTATTTTTTGAGAATACGCACTGCAACTTAAGGCAATAAAAACTAGTATAAGTAACTTTTTCATGTAAAGTTTGATTTTGTTTAACATAATTGTTTTTTAAAATCAAGCAATATAACAAATTATTTTCTATTTAAGATAGGAAGTAATAAAAAGGACAATAATCCTAAAATTAATACTAAAAGCATTTGTGAGGTCCATATAATCCAGCCAAAAGCGGCTCCTGCTGGTTCGGCTATAGTATAAAATAAGAGTACTTTTGAGGTAAGAAACGGATAAGCTCCAAAACCACTATTGGTAAATGAAATAGCAATACTGCCTACTACAAAGCAAGTTACTATAGCTCCTAATGACAAATTTGAAGTTTCGGGAATCACTTTTGTAGCGATGTAATAAGTTATGATATAAGACATCCAAATCAAAACCGTTTGAAAAAAATAATTCCATTTGTTTTTCATGTGAAAAATACTCAATAAACCTTCTTTTAAACCCGATAGCTTCTCTTTAAAAATAGCTACAATCTTAAATTTTGAATATTTATAAATCAAAATAAAAGTAACAAAGACTACAATTGCAATAACCGAAAGAAATAGAATAAGAGGTATAGGAATTTTATCAAAAACAAATGCTTTAACAATTTTAAACTGAAGTACAACGGACAAGAGCATAAAAAAAACCAAAAAAAATAAATCAATTATTCTTTCTGCCACAATGGTTCCAAAACCTTTATCAAATGGGATGTTGTTATATTTTTTTACAATTACAGCTCTAGAAATTTCGCCTGATTTAGGAACGGTTAAATTCAACAGATAACCAATACTGACTGCCATAAAGTTATTCCCAAAATTAGATTCATAGCCCAAATGTTCGAGTACATATTTCCATCTAAATGCCCTTATTGCATTTCCTATGAAGCCAAAAAACAATGCTAAAACGACATAAAAATAATTAGCATTCTTAAAATAACTACAAATCTGTTGGATTTGACTATCTGTAAACTTACAATATTGATAGATAATAATTCCGATTCCTAAAGAAATAGGAATAAGTATAGAAAGCCATTTACTAATGTGTTTTTTCAAAAGATTATTTCAAAGAATTGTCGTTTTCATTTGGAAAAACGAGCCATGGTTTGAACGATTTTGCTTCTTCAAAATCTAAAGTAGCATAAGAAATGATGATAATGATATCGCCCGTATGCACTTTTCTTGCGGCTGGACCATTAAGTGTAATCTCTCCCGAATTACGTGCCCCTTTGATAGCATAGGTTTCAAATCGTTCGCCATTATTGATATTAACAATATAAACTTTTTCGCCTTCAATTAGGTTGGAGGCGTCCATTAACGCTTCATCGATAGTAATGCTACCGATATAGTTCAAATCTGCGCCTGTAACTTTGACGCGATGAATTTTTGATTTTACAACTTGAATTTGCATGAGGCAAAGTTAAATTAATTTAGTGAAATAGTATCAATCAATCTGATTTTGTTAACAAAAACAGCTATAAAAGCACGATATTTCTTTTTTTTATTTTTTCTGATGCAAGGCAAAAGAGTAGCTTCATCCGCAATTTCAAAATATTCTAATTCAAAATTGGGATGATTTTTAAATGCTTTTTCAACAAAATCTAATACTTTTTTTGCAGAACCATATTCAAAACGAGTTTTAGCTTCTGTTATAGTTTTAAAAATAAATGATGCTTCTTGACGTTCTTGTTTTGAAAGCCGCTCATTCCGTGAACTCATAGCCAATCCGTTGGGCTCTCTATGAATGGGACAGCCAATAACTGCTACGGGCATTTTTTCTTTTTCAACCATTTTCTTTACAATCAATAGTTGTTGAAAATCTTTTTCTCCAAAATAAGCATTAGTCGGATTAATTATCTCGAAAAGACGTTTCACAACTGTTCCGACTCCATCAAAGTGACCCGGCCGAAATTTACCCTCCATTTGATTTTCAAGGCCGTCAAAATTGAAATGTTCTGATGTGGTGTTTCCTTCATAAACATCTTCGACAGTAGGCGCAAAAACCAAGATTTCTTCTGAAATAGTTTTTATTTTCTCAACATCATTTTCTAATGTTCTTGGATATTTCTCAAGATCTTCAGTATTATTGAATTGCGTTGGATTCACAAAAATACTAATGACTGTTGTTGAATTATTTTCGATGGATTGTTTTAGTAATGAAAGATGCCCTTCATGCAATGCTCCCATCGTTGGAACAAAACCAATATCCGATTTGTTTAGCATGTTTACCATCAAATGGTTAATTAAATCGGCTTTTTTACTAAAAATACGCATCTGTTTTTAATTAAAATAGGGTACAAACTTACTACTTTAGTAATTATCTGCATAAATTTTTGTAATTTTGCGTGCTTTTTATAGCTAATAAACAAATAATTACAAGATGGAAGACAAGAGGATATTGTATGTATCATCTGAAGTGGTGCCTTATTTAGCAGAGAATGAAGTTTCTCTAATGTCTTATGATGTGCCAAAAATGGTTAACGATCAAGGAGGACAAATCAGAATTTTCATGCCTCGTTATGGTAATATTAATGAACGAAGACATCAATTACACGAAGTAATTCGTCTTTCTGGGATGAACTTAGTTGTTAACGACGTCGATATGCCTTTAATTATCAAGGTTGCTTCAATACCCAAAGAACGAATTCAAGTATATTTTATCGACAATGACGAATATTTTAAAAGAAAAGCAACTTTTTCAGACGAAGACGGAGTTTTATATTCAGATAATGACGAGCGCGCTATTTTCTTTGCCAAGGGCGTAGTAGAAACCGTTAAAAAATTAAATTGGGTTCCAGACATAATCCATGTTCACGGTTGGATGGCTTCAATGCTTCCCGTATATATGAAACATTATTACAAAGACGAAGCCTTGTTTTCAGAAACGAAGATTGTTACTTCGGTTTATAGTCAGTCTTTTGAAGGAAATTTAGATGTTGAAATGAGTAATAAAATTAAATTTGATGGCATTCCTCATAACGCGATTGCTGATTTGGATTTACCAAATTATGACCATTTGATTATGACCTCCATTAACCATTCGGATGCTGTGATTATTGCTTCTGAAAATCTTTCGCCAAGTTTAACAAAATTTATAGAATCTTCAGGGAAACCTTTTTTACCTTTCGCTCCCAAAGAAGGCTTTGCCCAAGCATACACTTCTTTTTACAAAAAGATGTTATAATAAAAAGTAAAAAAACATGAAATTTAATTTCTTTCTTAAATCATTTATTATTGGTATTTTAATTTTAAGCATTGCTTCATGCGATAGAGATATTAATGAAATAGGCGGCTCTATTGTTGGCGATAACCATTACGGATTGAATCATACTAGTTTTGATGTACTAGCATACAATCAATCTTTGGGACCTGTTCAAACAAACAATCTTCCTGTCAATCAGTTAGGGGTTTACTACAATCCCGTTTTCGGAAAAACAACGGCTAGTTTTGTAACACAAGTATCATTATCCTCCGCCAACCCAACGTTTATTAACAGTTCAGCAGTTGTTTTGGATTCCGTGTATTTATATGTTCCTTACTTTGCTACTTTACAGTCAACTACATCTGACGCCAATGGTTACAATACTTACACTTTAGACTCTATTCAACCAAAGGTAACTGCTGGAACAGCGCTCCCAAAAATCAAATTGAGTGTTTATGAATCTAAGATTGCTTTAGGAGGTTTTGATCCTGCAACTGTTTTTCAACAACCACTAAAATATTATTCTAATCAACAAGTTGATTTTGATTCAAATCACGGATCAACACGATTAAATGATGATGACACAAATGCATACGTACGAACTTCAACAAATGGTCCAATCACAGATAATAGTCAAAATGACCAATTTGTTTTTAATGAAAGTGAAATTCAATTCTATAAACGAATTGACGCAACTACACCTGGTTACACAGATGTAGCCTCAAGAAAAGCACCTGGAATGTACTTGAACTTGAATAAAGCTTTTTTTCAAAGTAAAATAATGAATGAAATAATCACTCCTACTGGAAAATTATTTAATAATAGTACTTTTCAAGATTATTTTAAAGGATTGTATTTTAAAGCGGAAAGCGCTTCCGCAACCGAGGGTTCATTGGCCTTGATGAATTTTTCAGCAGGATACATAAAATTAATTTACACTGACGACCTTTCTTCAACCGATCATACAAGAGTTAAACAAGAAATAAAAATTAACCTATCTGGAAATACTGTAAATTTATTAGAAAATGACAATAATTATCCTGGATATGTTTCTCCCAATACAACAACAGGTGATTCTAAATTGTATTTAAAAGGAGGAAATGGTTCAATGGCGGTGATTGATTTATTTGGTGGACAAAAAAATAATTTTTTAAATACAGATTTGCAAAAAATGAGAGATGAAAATTGGCTAATTAATGAAGCTAACTTAACCTTTTATATTGACCAAGGAACTATGGGGACCGATGCTGACGAGCCAAATAGAATCTATCTTTATGATTTAACCAACAAAAGACCGCTGGTCGATTTTTATACCGATTACAGTACGAATGCGATTACTAAATTTAATAAATTGGCATTTGGTGGTATTCTTTTAGACGGAAATTCTAAAATTGTAAACCAAAAGAATCATGAAAGAGGAACAAAATATAAAATAAACATTACTAATTACCTTAGAACTCTTGTAAAGCACGGTCCAACTTTTAATAGTGACAAAACAGCATATTTAAATAGTGACGGAACAGCTTATACTAGCATTAAAGATTCTACCAATGTAAGATTAGGACTTGTTGTGACGGAAAATATAAACACATCTGGAGGAAATTACTATTTAAAAAATCCTTTTACAACAACTTCGTCATCAAACACACTTACATCTCAATACATTCCGCAGATGTCTGTAATCAATCCATTGGGAACAATATTATATGGTTCTAACCCTAGTGTTCCAATCGATAAAAGATTAAAATTAGAAGTTTATTATACAAAACCTAACTAACTAAAAACATTTAAATTTATGTGTGGAATTGTTGGATATATTGGATATAGAGAAGCTTATCCTATTGTTATTAAAGGATTAAAGCGATTAGAATATAGAGGATATGATAGTGCTGGAGTCATGCTCTATGATGGAACTGATTTAAAAGTTTCAAAGACTAAAGGAAAAGTTTCAGATCTCGAAGAAAAATCATTAAATGAAATTTCAATAAATGGAACCATTGGAATTGGTCATACTCGTTGGGCAACACACGGGGTTCCTAATGATGTGAATTCGCATCCTCACTTATCAAATTCTGGCGAACTATGTATCATTCACAATGGGATTATTGAAAATTATGAACCCTTAAAAAAGGAATTAATTAAGAGAGGCTATACCTTCACCTCTGACACTGATACTGAAGTTTTGGCAAATCTTATAGAAGATGTTCAGAAAAAAGAAAATCTAAAACTAGGGAAAGCTGTTCAAGTGGCATTAAACCAAGTTGTCGGAGCGTATGCCATTTGTGTTTTTGATAAGAAAAAACCAAATGAAATTGTTGTCGCTCGACTGGGAAGCCCACTAGCAATTGGCGTGGGTGAAAATGAATTTTTTATTGCATCTGATGCTTCCCCGTTTATTGAATACACCTCCAATGCTATTTATCTAGAGGACGAAGAAATGGCAATAGTTCGATTGCATAAACCTCTTAAAATAAGAAAAATAAAAGACGATTCATTAGTTGATCCTTATATCCAAGAATTGCAAATGAATTTAGAGCAAATCGAAAAAGGAGGATATGACCACTTTATGCTTAAGGAAATCTACGAGCAGCCTAATGTAATCAAAGATACCTATAGAGGAAGACTTCATGCCAACACAGGAATTATTCAAATGGCTGGAATTGAAGATAATTTAGAAAAATTTCTAAATGCTGAAAGAATTTTAATTATTGCCTGCGGAACTTCATGGCATGCTGGTTTAGTTGCCGAATATGTTATCGAAGAGTTTGCAAGAATTCCGGTTGAAGTAGAATATGCCTCTGAATTTAGATATAGAAACCCAATTATCACCAGCAAAGATGTTGTAATTGCGATATCGCAATCGGGAGAAACGGCAGATACTTTAGCCGCTATAAAATTGGCTAAAGAAAAAGGAGCTTTTGTATTTGGCGTATGTAATGTTGTTGGTTCTTCTATTTCTCGTGAAACTCACGCTGGGGCTTACACTCACGCAGGACCAGAAATTGGAGTAGCGTCAACCAAAGCATTTACCACACAAATTACAGTGCTAACCATGATGGCGTTGCGTTTGGCTAAAGCTAAAGGAACGCTTTCTAACTCTGATTATTTTAGATATTTACAAGAACTAGAACTAATTCCAGAAAAAGTAACAGATGCATTGGCCTCAACAAATGAAATATCCAAAGAAATTGCAGCCATCTACAAAGACGCAACCAATTGCCTATATCTAGGTAGAGGATATAATTTTCCAGTGGCTTTAGAAGGAGCTTTAAAACTAAAAGAAATTTCTTATATTCATGCAGAAGGTTATCCTGCTGCTGAAATGAAGCATGGACCAATTGCTTTAATTGATGAAAAAATGCCCGTTGTAGTAATTGCACCAAAACAAGGTCATTATGATAAAGTAGTTAGTAACATTCAGGAAATTAAATCAAGAAGTGGTAAAATTATAGCTATTGTAACCAAGGGCGATACTCAAGTTAAAGAATTGGCTGATCACGTGATTGAAATTCCGGAAACTTCTGATGCTTTATCACCTTTATTAACCACAATTCCTTTACAACTATTATCTTATCACATAGCTGTTATGAGAGGATGTAATGTAGACCAACCAAGAAACTTGGCGAAATCAGTTACGGTAGAATAATTATAAATTAAAATAATGATATTATTTAAAGCGAGATTCATCTCGCTTTTTTTATTCATAATTTTTTTAGGATTTAACTAAAAATCAACCCGTTTTTATAATTAAAAACAATAAATCGTATAAAAAATAAAAAATTATTAAGAAAATCTTAACTTCTTTAAAATGCAAATAAGACAAAAAAATAAACGAAAATTGATAATTATGAAAATATTATACTATTTCTTTAAAGATATAAAAATTATTCGTATTTTGGCTTCATAAACCAACAAAAATCAAACCTAATGAAGATTTATTATTTTATTTTGACATTGTTTTTTTGCAGCATTTCATTTGCACAAAATTCAATTTCAGGTTCGGTAAAAGATAGCAAAAACGAGCCTGTTCCTAGCGCTAATGTTAAAATTACTGGCGAAACTTCGGGAACTGTCACAGATGGAGATGGAAAATTCATTTTAAAAACCTCCAAGAAACTTCCTGTAACTATTGAGGTCTCAAATTTTGGATTTGCTTCTCAAAAAATTCAAGTCACATCTGCCAATCAAAAGTTAAATGTAATATTACAAAGTCAAGATACCCAGCTGGATGACATTGTAATCTCGGCTTCAAGAACTCCTGAAAGAATAAAAGAATCACCGGTTACTATTGAGAGAATGGGAATTAAAGATATCAAAAAGTCTGCATCTCCAACCTTTTATGATGGCTTAGAGAATCTAAAAGAAGTTCAAATGAATACTAGTAGTATGTCTTTCAAATCAATCAATACACGTGGATTTGCAACCGTTGCAAATACCCGTTTTATGCAATTAGTTGACGGAATGGATAACTCGTCTCCGCTATTAAACTTTGTCATCGGAAACATGATAGGTATTTCTGAAGTAGATGTTCAAAATGTTGAATTATTACCAGGAGCTTCTTCTGCATTGTATGGAGCGAATGCTTTCAACGGAATATTATTTATGAACAGTAAAAGTCCATTTACTAGTCAAGGAATAACGGCTTATGTAAAATATGGACAAACCAATCAAAAAGCAGCGGGAGCTAATGATTATGCTGATTATGGTGTAAGAGTGGCTCATGCTTTTGACAATCATTTTGCCGCTAAAGCAAATTTTACATTCTTAAAAGCTACCGATTGGTATGCAACTGACTATAGAGATAAAGATTTGACCAATAATGTAGGAAAAGATAGAAGTTATTATAATTATAATGGAATCAATGTTTATGGTGATGAAGTTTCAACTAATCTAAAAGGTGTCGGACAAACACTGGCAGGATTGGGATTAATTCCAGCTTCTGCAGTAAATTTATTACCTAACTACAATGTAAGTAGAACGGGATATAACGAAGTTGATTTAACAGATAACAAAGTACGGAATTCCAAAGTTGATTTTTCCTTGCACTTCCGCCCTCTTGGAAATGAAAAACTAGAAATCATATGGCAAAGTAAATTTGGTTTTGGTAATGCAGTTTATCAAGGCACCAACAGATACTATTTAAATGACTTCTTTATGCAACAGCATAAATTAGAATTGAAAGGTAAAAACTTTTTCGTTAGAGGATATACTACAACAGAAGACGGTGGTAAATCATATGATATGTTATTTACGGGAATCAATGTAAATAGAGCGTGGAAAAGTGATGCTACTTGGTTTGGCCAATATGCAGGACAATACATCACTTCAACTTTAGGAGGCGCAACACCAGACCAAGCACACGCGGCAGCAAGAACGGTAGCAGATGCAGGAAGATTAATTCCCGGAACTGATGCTTTTAAAAATGCTTTTAATAGTGTAATTGCTAATCCTGATGTTCTTTCTGGTTCTAAATTAGTAGATAATTCAAGAATTTATCACTCCGACGCCAATTACAACTTTAAAAATGAATTCAAACCGGTTGAAATTCAAGTAGGAGGTTCTTTCAGACAATACCAATTAAACTCTCATGGAAGAATTTACACGGATGCTAATGGACCAATTTACTATAATGAATACGGTTTATACACCCAAGCACAAAAGAAATTATTGGAAGACCGATTAAAACTTACAGGTTCTGTTCGTTATGATAAATCTAAAAATTTCGATGGCAACTATTCTCCAAGACTTTCAGCTGTTTATTCTGCCGGTGAACGCAAAAACCATACCTTTAGAGGATCATTCCAAACAGGATTCCGTAATCCATCTACGCAAGATCAATATATAGGTTTTAATGTAGGCAGTGCAGTTTTAATTGGATCTGCGCCAGATAACTTAACAAGATATACTGAAACGTTACCAGTCTCAATATCTGGACAAGCAATTTCAGGTTCCCCTACAGCAATAATGACGGGAGTTAATGCTTATAATAATTCCTATACAGCAGCCTCAGCAGCAGCATTTGGAGCAGCATTCAGTGCAAATCAAACACCTGCTGGATTAGTATCTGCTGGAGCATTGTTGGTAAAATCAAATGCTAGCTTAGTAAAACCAGAAACTGTAAAAGCTTTTGATTTTGGATATAGAGGCGAATTCAAAGGATTTAGCTATGACATCAATGCATATTACAACATCTATAACAACTTTATAGGTAATTTAAATGTGGTTGCTCCCTATTATGGAACAGCGGCTACTGCACCGAATATAGTTGGAGGACCAACAGATAGTAGCTACCAAGCAGCTGTAGCTCTTTTAAACGGAGATAAAAGAGTTTACCAAATTTGTACAAATACCGATATTGAAATTAAGTCATTAGGTTTTGGTGCAGGTATCATTAAAAAAGTATACAAAGATTTTGAAATAGGTGCTAATTATAATTATGCGCAATTTGATTTTGATCAATCTAAAGACCCAAGTTTTCAAGCAGGTTTTAATACCCCAAAACATAGAGTAAAAGCTTCTTTTGGTAATGAAAAATTATTCAAAAACTTTGGTTTTAATGTAAGCGGCAGATGGAATACTAGTTATTTATGGGAATCAACTTTTATTACAGGAACAATCCCATCTGCGACAGTTATTGATGCTCAAATTAACTACTCAATTCCAAAATTAAAATCAGTTTTAAAATTAGGAGCTGCTAATATTGGAGGGAAAGAATACCAACAAGTTCTTGGAGCTGGATTAATCGGACAACAGTATTTTGCCTCTTTAACCATCAATCCATAAATTTTTAAAAATAACTTAATAGAATATTATTATGATAAAAAAATTCAAATGGTTACTAGTGGTCTCGTTGACCTTTGTAGCTTGTAGTAAAAGCGATGATACTGCAGTTGTTTCCAATTCATCTGATGGATTGCCATTAACTGCTGGTTCTGCAAATTTTTCTAATTATGTATCATTAGGAAACTCATTGACTTCTGGTTATAGTGATAGCGCCTTATTTATAGAAGGACAAAAAGGATCATATCCAGCAATATTAGCGCAACAATTTGCACAAGTAGGTGGTGGTGCATTTACCATACCTTTTATGAATGACAACGTTGGAGGATTATTACTTGGAGGAACTCAAATTCAATCACCAAGATTATATTTCAATGGCTCAGGACCAGCTCCCGTTTCTGGAACACCATCTACAGATATAACAAATCACTTAACAGGACCTTTCAACAATATGGGAGTACCAGGTGCAAAGAGCTTTCATTTGTTGGCTCCAGGATATGGAAATATTGCAGGAGTAGCTACGGGACAGGCCAATCCTTATTACGTGAGATTTGCTTCATCAGCAACTTCTACCGTTTTAGGTGATGCTATGGCGCAAAATCCAACGTTCTTTTCTTTATGGATTGGAAATAATGACGTCTTATCTTATGCTACTTCTGGAGGAACAGGAACAAACCAAACTGGCAATACAAATCCAACTACCTATGGTTCAAATGATATCACAGATCCTAATGTTTTTGCTGCTACCTATAACCAATTAGTTACCCAATTAACATCAAATGGTGCTAAAGGAGTGGTTGCCAATATTCCTTACGTAACTTCAGTACCATTTTTTACAACAGTACCAACTAATCCAATACCAGGATTGCCAGCTGCAAGTGCTGCTCAATTGAATGCTTTATTTGGCGGAATTAATGCTGCTTTGGCAAACTATGGAATGCCTGCACGATTTGCTACACTAGTGGCAGACGACAACAATCCTGCAACAACAGAAAAAAATCCTTTATTGATAAAAGATAAAGACCTTCTCAACATTTCATCGCAAATTACTGCTGCTTTGATGGCTCCTCCGTATAATTATCCATCTGCAACTGCAGGATTTATAGGTAGTATTTATGGTCAAGCAAGACATGCTAGTAATGCTTCTTCATCAAGAGATTATATTTTATTAACATCGCAATCTGTTATCGGAACAACACAAGCTGGAGCTCCTTCACCATTTAATACGGTGGGTGTTTCTTATCCGATGGAGGATAAAACGGTATTGACAGCTTCTGAAACCGCTCAAGTGATTACTGCTACTGATGCTTATAATGCCACTATTCAATCCTTAGCAACTTCTAAAGGATTAGCTTTTGTAGATGCAAACGCATTTTTAAGTCAAGTAGCTAATGGTGGAATTTCTGCTAATGGTTTTACAATGACATCAACATATGTTACTGGAAATGCATTCTCATTAGATGGCGTTCATCCAAGTCCAAGAGGATATGCCTTAATAGCTAATAAATTTATTGAAGCGATAAACAAACAATACGGCTCCAACTTGAAAGGGATTGATTTAGGATATTACAGAATTCTATTTCCGGCTTCTTTATAAACCATATTTATCTGAAGGAATTTTTTCTTATGAAGTTAGCCTAATCTAACAATAAAATGAGCTCGATACTATTTATCGAGCTCATTTCTTTTATCAATAAATAAAAATTATATTTCATTTAGTTGAGAACTTACAGCAAACTAAGAACTTTGCCAGAAACGAAAAACTAAAAAAATTATTAGTTTTATCCGTGAACAGTTTCACTTTTTCCATAATTAGATATGAGCTCTCCCTCAAATTCTAGCCATTCTGCCCATCGTTTATCAACATCTACTTTTTCGGTATACCTTCTCGCAAATTTTAAAAAGGTAGTATAATGTCCAGCTTCACTTATCATCAATTCTCTATAAAATTCTGCTAATTCTTTATCATCAATATTTTGTGATAGCACTTTAAAACGTTCACAACTTCTTGCTTCAATCATAGCTGAAAATAATAATCGATCAATAAAAGCATCATTTCGACTACCATCTTTTCGCATGAATTTAAAAAGTTCATTAACATAGTGATCTTTGCGCTCTCTACCTAAAGTAAGCCCGCGATCTTTAATAATATTATGAACCATTTGAAAATGCTCAATTTCTTCTTTCGCTATTTCTAACAAGTCGGTCACTAAATCAACATGCTCCGAATTATATGTAATTATAGTAATAATATTTGTAGCTGCTTTTTGTTCACACCAAGCATGATCTGTGAGAATCTCCTCAATATTTGATGCTACAATATTAACCCATCTCGGGTCGGTTTTTAATTTAAGACCTAACATTTTTGCAGAATTTTAATTTGATGTAAAATTAAATCTTTTCTTTGTAATTCCATTTAGTAGCATGATGAAATATAAAACATTATTAATTATTGGGTTTGTCCTACCCGAACCAAAATCATCTGCGGCGGGCAGTCGTATGATGCAATTAATAGAATTATTTCAAACTAATGGATACGAAATAACATTCGCCAGCACTGCACAAAATATAGAATATTCAGAAGATTTGTCCCTCTTGGAAATAAAAACCAAAACTATTGAACTAAATTCCTCTACATTTGATGCTTTTATTTCCGAATTAAATCCAAACATCGTTTTATTCGATCGGTTTATGGTCGAGGAACAATTTGGGTGGCGCGTTTCTGAATGTTGCCCTAAAGCACTGAAAATACTAGATACCGAAGATTTACACTGCTTACGTCAGGCACGACAACAAGCACTAAAAGAAAATCGAGAATTTACCTCTGATGATCTATATTCGGAAATTGCCAAGAGAGAAATCGCTAGTATTTTGCGATGTGATATTTCTTTGATGGTTTCTCAATATGAAATAGAACTATTACAAAATCAATTTAGAATTTCTGAAGACATTTTGTACTATTTACCAATTTTTGCCGAAAGATTATCAGTGACTCATAGTTATGAAGAACGAAACGATTTTGTCTTTATTGGAAATTTTCTACACGAACCCAATTGGGATTGTGTCAAATACCTTTCTGAATCAATTTGGCCACTATTGCGTTTAAAATTGTCCGACGCAAAAATGTTGATTTATGGAGCTTATCCTTCCCAAAAGGTTTTACAATTGCATAAACCAAAAGAAAATTTTCATATTATGGGGAGAGCTACCAATGCAATTGAAGTTGTGAAAACAGCAAGAATGGTTTTGGCTCCCCTTCGTTTTGGTGCCGGAATTAAAGGCAAATTACTTGAAGCCATGCAATGCGGCACTCCTAGTATAACCTCCTCTATTGGTGCGGAAGCAATGAAAGGTAATTTGGTTTGGAATGGATTTATAAAAGACGATCCACAAGAATTTGTTGCTTCAGTTGTAGAACTTCACAATAACAAAAGTCTCTGGCAACAATACCAAAACCATGGGTTTGAAATATTAGAAAAACGATATAAAAAATCACTTTTTGAAAATGAATTCATTGCTAAGATTTGTCATTTAACCGAAAATCTTATTTCTCACAGAAATAATAACTTTATGGGAGCAATTTTACAACATCATTCTGTACTTAGTTCCAAATATATGAGCAAGTGGATTGAAGAAAAGAATAAAAAATAATTTTATGTTATTTTTTAGAATAAAGACAGTCTTATTCGTACTAATTTACAAAAATTCTAATGTCCTTTCCAACGCCATTCCTCTAGAGCCTTTAATTAAAATAGTTTTATTTACAAACATATTCTGTTTTACGTACGCTGCGAAAGAATCAAAATCTCTATAAAAACTGAAATTGTCAGCATCGCATCTGTTTGAAAAAAAGTCATTTCCAATAAAAAAACAATCAACACCATTCATTGTTCTCAAGTAATCTACAATTAATTTATGTTCCACCAGACTTTGAGTTCCAAGTTCAAACATATCGCCAATAATAATAACTTTATTGTGTTTGTCAAGTTGAAGAAAGTTCTCCAAAGCAACCATCATACTACTAGGATTTGCATTATAAGCATCTAAAATTATTTCATTAGAGTGCTTCATTAACAGTTGAGATCGATTGTTTTCTGGCACATAGCTCTCAATTGCATTTTTAATATCTCCGTCAGAAACACCAAAATAAGTACCCATTGTTATTGCTGCGCTAATATTATTGGCGTTATATAAACCTATCAAATGAGAGTGAACTTCAGTGGAGTTAAAACAAACTGATACGAGGGGATTTGCAGTAACTTTTTTTATAAAGATATCACTATTTGGATTTATTGTGCTAAATGATACATTTTCAATTTGTTGGGATAATTCATTTTGAATAACATCATCCATATTTAAAAAAACTTTTTTATGATTCAACCTAAGATAAGTATACATCTCAGTTTTTCCTTTTATAACTCCTTCAAATCCTCCAAATCCTTCTAAATGAGCTTTTCCAAAATTGGTGATGTACCCATAATCAGGAGCAGCAATTTCACATAAAAATTCAATTTCCTTTTGATGATTAGCTCCCATTTCAACAATCCCAATTTCAGTATTTTGATCAAAAGACAACAGTGTTAAAGGAACTCCAATATGATTGTTAAGGTTTCCAATAGTAGCTTTTGTTCTGAATTTTTTGGCAAGAACGACTTGAATTAATTCTTTCGTTGTAGTTTTGCCATTACTTCCAGTTAAGGCAATAATTTTTAAATTTAAGTAAGTCCTATGATATTTTGCTAATTGTTGCAAAGTAACTAAGCTATCTTCAACTAAAATAGTTTTTTCGTTGATATAGTAATCTTTATTATCAATAATCACAAAAGATGCTCCCTTTTCTAGTGCTTCATTGGCAAAGGCATTTGCATCAAATCGATCTCCTTTGAGAGCAACAAAAAAAGAATTCAGCACAATTTTTCGAGTGTCAATAACCACTCCACTAGATTGAAGGAACAAATTATGAATTTCAATGATTGTCATCTATGTAAATGTTAAAAAAACAAAAAGCCCTAATTAAAGGGCTTTTGCTTATTGTTTGAAAAAATTATCTTTTTTTATTTCTAGCCGACTTTTTAAAGTCAGATTTTGGACCAACTCTTGACATAGCGCATCTGAAACCAATATAATCGGTTGCCATATCTTGAGGAAAGTATCTTCTTTGAGCTGGATCTAACCAATACGCTCTATCTTTCCATGAACCTCCTTTATAGACTCTAACGTCATCATTAACTAAAGTAGTTCTTTTACTTGAATGATCATATTTACGAATCATATTACCGATACTATCGGTAGAGACATTATGTTTCGGAGAATCATACATTCTTTTTTCATCTGGTAATTTTCCATCTCCTTCTTCTGAACCTCCAAAATCAAAATATCTAGTCGATTGTTTATCACCATCTCTATAATTTCTTTCATCACTTTTGTCAAAGTTTTGTCTCAAATAAGTTTCCTTATCATCAACAGGCACTTGAGCGATTTGTCCTGGCAAATTACGAGATATTATTTTTCCATTTGGCATGGTGTCAAACTTTTGAGTTTCCTTTGTTACAAGTTCAACTTTTCCATCTTCACCAATTTTATCTTTCATATACACATTACCTCTAAAATAGTTGAAGTCATTTCCTTCATCATCAACCATTGGTCGGTAAACATCGGCAACCCATTCTGCAACATTTCCTGCCATATCATATAATCCAAAATCATTTGGAGGATACGATTTTACTTTGTTTGTAATATCAGCACCGTCATCAGACCAACCTGCTATACCGCCATAATCACCTTTTCCTTGTTTAAAGTTGGCCAATTGATCTCCCTTTATAGATCTTTTACTTGAACGTGTATAACTACCAGACCAAGGATATTTTTTTTGTCCTTTGTAAGTGTTATATTCTCTTTGACCTACATCTGCTGCTGCTGCATATTCCCACTCTGCTTCTGTTGGAAGTCTGTATTCCGGTAAAATTAAACCCGAAGTTCTTTGAGCGTATATATTTTTAGCTTCTTTAGTAGTGCCATCAGCTCCTTTAGTTCCACCTTTTCCAGCAGCTTTAGAATTTCTTTGTCCTTTTAGCACAATTTTATCATCACCTCCAAAAGTTTTTGTGGGCGCTGCTAGATAAGTGTCAGTGCTAAAAGTAGACTCTGCTTTAGCATCGGTCACTTTAGCATCTTTTTTTAAATAACCTTGTTTTTCAAGTACAGACTCATTAACACGATCCGTTCTCCATTTACTAAATTCTGTTGCTTGAACCCAATTTACACCCACAACAGGATATTCAGCATAAGCTGGATGTCTCAAGTAATTGTTGGTCATTGTTTCATTATATCCTAAACGATTTCTCCATACTAATGTATCTGGAGAAGCTCCTTCATAAATGTTTTTATAATTTTCTTCTTCTGGAGGAAAAACTCTTTTAGTCCAATCTAAGTATTCCATGTACATTAAATTGGTAACTTCAGTTTCATCCATATAGAATGACATAACGTGTTGTTGCGTAGGGGTATTATTCCAATCGTGCATTGGGTCATCTGCTACTTTACCCATTGTAAATGTTCCTCCTTCAACTAAAACCAATCCAGGACCCGTTTCTTGCTTTTTGAATTTAGAAGCATACTGAAATCCGCCTTTTTTGTCATTGATTTTCCATCCAGTTGCTTTAGATCCACCTTTAGAATCGGTTTTTTTACTGCAACTTGAAAAACTTGTCATGATTACTAATGCTAGTAATGCGTTGATAGCCATAAATCTGTTTACTTTCATACTCATAGTAGGTAATAAATTTTCGAGGCGCAATATAAGAATTAACCTTGAGATTGCAACATCTTTTTGAAATTTAGTAAAAAATATTTTTTTGCTTTGTTGTAATAGTAACGTTTGAATTCTTTCATTATTGTTTAGAGAAAAATATATTTTTACAAATTATAATATTTTTCATAAATTGTCGTTCTTTATTCTAATGAGAAAAACTATTTTACTTCTTTTTTTATTATTAAATTGCTTTGTTTACGGACAACAAAGCAATACTATTTCAATAGATTGGATTGAAAAGACAAATTTTTTATTTGGCGAAAATAAATTAAGCATCCCTCAATTTTCATCCGATAGTTTCAACTTTGACTTTATTAAAAAGGAAATTTCATTTGTTAAAAAAATTCCAATTAATTCCTATGTCGATGAGAATTCAATTCAAATAACAAACGTTGTTTATGAGAGCATGTCCGAAAGTCAACTTGGAGATTTGTCGAAAAAATCTATTAAGTCATCATTAAACACAAAATTTATAAATGTAACTTCTCGAGATAAATCTTTTGCTATGTTAACCTTCTCTCCTATTATAAAGGATGAGGGAGGCTATAAAAAAATAAAATCCTTTTCGTACACTTTTAAAAACTCTCTAACAAATTCAAAGTTCAACCAAATTCAAAGTAACATAGGTATAACGAATTCCGTTTTATCCGCTGGCACTTTCAAAAGAATTTATGTTACAAAATCAGGGGTCTATAGAATATCTAAAGATTTTATGGCTGATTTGGGTTTTGATGTTAATAATATTAATCCAACTAAAATTAAAATTTATGGCAATGGAGGTCGAATGCTACCTTTAGTAAATAACACTCCTTACCCAAATGATTTAGAAGAAAATGCTATTCAAGTTACAGGTGAATCTGATGGTGTTTTTAATGATGGGGATTATATATTATTTTATGGTGAAGGTACGGACAATTGGAGTGCTGAAAATCAAACCAATCTCAATTTATATTGCGACAAATCCTATTATTACATAACAGTAGCAAGTGATGATGGCAAAAGAATAAGCCTCATGAATCAACCTACTGCTTCACCAACATTGAATTTAACTACTTTCGACGATTATCAATTCCATGAAGTTGATAAAACTAACATTGGTAAATTAGGAAGAATTTGGTTTGGAGAGGATTTTAGCTTAAATAACGAGCAAACTTTTGACTTTAATTTTCCAAATATTGTAACTTCTGCGCCAACCAATTTATCGGTTCATGTGGGTTCAAATTCTTTTGTTTCTACTTCATTTGCTGTGGGTGTTAATGGCACTAATGTGGGAAATATTAGCTTGGGAGCTGTGGAATTAAATTCAGGGTTAGTGGCTGCAAATTGTTATTTAAATTATACAAATTGTCCGAGTATTCCGCAAACACTTCCTTTTCAAACCATTCCGAGCACACCAAGTATTAGCGTAAAACTTAACTATAATAATAATGGAGTTCCAACGTCTAAAGGGTATTTAGATTTTATTAGTATTGCTGCAAAAAGTAGTTTGACTGGGTATGGAAAACAATTTCGATTTACCTATAATGACGCAAGCACACAAACAGGCATTGTACAATATCAATTGAGCAGTGCTTCAGGTCTTTCGCAAATTTGGGATATTACAGATATTTATAACGCTACCTCAATATCCAATACTAATCAAAGTAATTTTTCGTTCAAAGCAAGTTTAGGACAAACTAAAAAATATATAGCAATTGATGAATCAGATTTGTATACCCCATCAGTAGATTCAAATACTTCTGTCTCTAATCAGAATTTAAAAGGAACTATTTTTAATAATGCTCAAGGTGTTTTTCAAGACATTGATTATTTAATTATTACAGCCCCTTTCTTAAATTCACAAGCCGAAAAATTAGCTAATTTTCACAGAAATTATTACGGCTACAATGTTAAAGTCGTGAATTTGGATGTTATTTATCAAGAATTTGGGGGCGGAAAACAAGATATTGGCGCTATTCGAAATTTTATTAAATATGTTTATCAAAATGCTTCTTCGCCTTCTAACAGAGTTAAATATGTAAATCTATTTGGAGATGCCTCTTTTGATTTTAAAGACAGAATCCCAAATAATACTAATATAGTACCTATTTATCACGCCGTGAATAGTGATACTGAAACACAAAGTTCATTTTCATCGGATGACTACTTTGTAATGATGAATGATACAGAAGGAAATTTAGACTCAACTTATGGCAGTCCTGATATTGCTGTAGGAAGAATGTTAGTATCCTCAACACAGCAAGCCGATGAAATGGCAAACAAAGTATTGGAATATTATGATATAAAATCCTGTGGGAGTTGGCGTAATAATTATGTTGCCATTGCTGATGACACTGATAAATCAGGAGATCAAGTAATCCAAGCTGCTCAAAACAGTATGACAGATGAAATTTATAACAACAAACCCTTTATAAATTTCAAGAAAATATTGTTAGATTCCTATGTTCAAGAAACTACAGCGGGAGGAAGTAGGTACCCACAAGTTAAAACAGAATTAACAAACGATTTTGAAAAAGGAGCATTAGTTTTTAATTATTTAGGACACGGTGGAGTTGACGGATTGACAGGAGAACGCATTTGGGACCGACTTGATGGCTATAATTTTAACAATCAATATCGTTATCCGCTATTTATTACAATTACTTGCGAATTTTCTCGTTTTGACAACCCTTTTTACGCATCCGGTGGAGAATATACCTATTGGAATCCAAAAGGAGGAGCTATTTCGATGGTAACAACAACTAGAGAAATTAGCTATGCATTTGATTTCAATAGTATTTTATCTCAAAATCTCTTTGGCTATGGCGTAAGTTCAACTTCAAATGTTTCAATAGCAGAAGCGTTAAGATTAACTAAAAGCTTAAGCACCGATATTTCTGCAATTAGAGTCACCTCATATCTAGGAGATCCCGCATTAATGTTGGCAATTCCTAAACCAAAAGTAGTACTCACAAAAATCAATGATGTCCCAATAAACCAACCCGTTGATAATTTAAAAGCCTTAAGTTATGTGAAATTATCAGGTGAAGTAAGAGACGAAAATGATAATTTATTATCTACTTACAACGGAGATTTGGCAGTAAATGTCTTCGATAAAAACTATAATAAATCCACCTTAAACAATGATGGATTTAGTCCTCCAATAAGTTTTGTAAACCTTGGAGAAACTATTTTTAGAGGAAATGCCTCAGTAAATAATGGAACATTTACTATCGGCTTTGTGGTGCCACGAGATATAAAAATTCCTCTTGGAAATGGGAGAGTTAGCTTTTACGCGAAAAGAAATCAAGTTTTATTAGACAAAACAGGTTACAATCTTGATATAAAAGTTGGAGGAATAAATACCAATGCGGTAGCAGATGTTACGCCACCAAAAGTTCGGTTATATATGAATGATGAAAGCTTCGTCAATGGCGGAATTACGAATGAATCTCCTTATTTTCTGGCTTTTTTAGAAGATGAGCATGGCATTAACACAGCAAGTGGAATCGGACATGATATTGTTGCCATTTTAGATGGAGACGAAACAAAACCTTATGTTTTAAACGATTATTATGAAACAGAACTTAATGATTACACTAAAGGTAAAATTCGATATCCTTTTAGAAATTTAGCCAAAGGTTTGCACACTATAACTTTCAAAGCTTGGGATGTTTACAATAATTTTGTCACTGCCCAAATACAATTTGTCGTTGCCGACGGTGATGGAGTAACTTTAAGTAATGTTTTAAATTATCCTAATCCATTTGTAAATTATACTCAATTTTGGTTCAGTCACAACAAACCTTATGAACCGCTAGAAGTACAAGTTCAAATCATTACTATCACCGGAAAAATTGTTAAAACTATTAACCAAGTGGTCACCACCGAAGGATTTTTATCAAGAGAAATAACATGGGATGGGAAAGATGATTTTGGTGATAAAATTGGAAAAGGAGTTTATGTATACAAACTCACCGTGAAATCCACCATATCAAACAATAAAGCAGAAAAAATTGAAAAACTTGTTATCCTATAAGAAAATACTATATTTGTTAAATATTTTTAAAATGAAAATGAAATCGAATCTTCCGAAAAACCAAATAAATAAATTTTACGTCACATGTAAAAATGCCATGCTGTTACTTATTATTTTCAGTAATCACTTTGTTCATGCTCAAGAAAGAGTTATTACAACTGGAGTTCCGTTTTTATTGGTGGCTGCAGATGCAAGAGCAGCAGCAATGGGAGACCAAGGTGTCGCAACCTCTTCGGATGCTTATTCTCAACAATGGAATCCGGCAAAATATGTATTTGCACAAGATAAGCAAGGTTTCTCGATTAGTTACACTCCTTATTTAACGCAATTAGTTAATGATATTTCCCTTGGTCAAGTAAATTATTACAATCGATTTGGTAATGACGGCCGAAGTGCTTTTGCCGGAAGTTTACGTTATTTCAGTTTAGGAGAAATTGAATTGCGACAAAACTTTGATGATCCCGCCAATGTAGTAAAACCAAATGAATTAGCGTTAGATGGTTCATATTCGCTAAAGTTAAGCGACCATTTTGGGATGGCTGTTGGAGGTCGCTACATAAGATCCAATTTAAAAATTCAAGATGGTACAAATGATGCAACAGCAGGTACTACATTTGCTTTTGATGTTGCTGGTTTTTATCAATCAGAGGAAATCGCATTTAGTGATTTTAATGGAAAGTATCGCCTCGGATTCAATTTACAAAATATGGGGCCAAAAATTAGTTATGATAATTCTAAAAATGATATTTCATCTAACTTTTTACCAGCAAATTTAAGAATTGGTGGAGGTTTTGATTTTATTTTAGACGAATATAACAAAGTATCGGCCAACGTTGAATTTGCAAAGCTCATGGTACCAACTCCACAAGTTTCGTTTAATGGGGCGACATATACAGGAGCCGATGTAAATGGTGATGGCGTTGTAGATGTAAATGATTACAATCAAGCCAACTTGGATTACAAAAAAATAAGTTGGACTTCTGGTCTACTAAAATCTTTTTCAGATGCTCCTGGAGGGTTTTCAGAAGAACTGAAAGAGGTTACCTATTCTGTCGGAACTGAATATTCGTATCAAGACTCATTTGCCATGCGATTGGGTTATTTTCATGAAAGTCCTATGAAAGGAGCTCGAAAATTTTTCTCACTTGGAGCTGGATTCAAATACAATGTAGTCAAAGTTGATGTATCTTATTTATTTAATGCTTCTAGTGTAAAAAGTCCTTTAGAAAACACACTACGTTTTTCACTAACGTTTAATTTTGGTGATAAATACGATGATTTATAACATGATGTAAAAATTAATAATAATCCAAATTTCAGTTTTTGAAATTTGGATTTTTTTTCCTCTATAAACAAATGAAAGAAATTAACATTCACACCACCATTTCAGTTTTTAACGGAATCCATGAATTGCCAAATGACATTCAATCGTTACTGAATCAAGCAATCGAAACCCGTAAAAATGCGTATGCGCCTTATTCACGCTTTAGAGTTGGCGCCGCAATTTTACTCGATAATGGTAAAGTTGTTTTGGGTTCCAATCAAGAAAATGCAGCCTATCCATCGGGTTTGTGCGCAGAGCGCGTGGCTATTTTCCAAGCTGGTGCTATTTATCCCAATGCGAAAATTGTAAAATTAGCTATAACAGCAGCATCAGATACTAATCCAACACTATCGCCAATTCCGCCCTGCGGTGCTTGCCGTCAATCGATTGCAGAATACGAATTTAAACAAGATACACCTATCGAGATTTATTTTATGGGCGAATCAGGTGAAGTATACAAATCAAATTCGATTAATAACTTATTACCGCTTTCTTTTGACAAAACATCGTTATAAGCTATATCGATGTAGTTGATATTTAAGAATAAACAGTTATTAAAAAACAACATTTTCATTCTTATTTATTTTTACATCTACTATCAATATCTTACTTTTGCAATTCGCAAATTTTAGAATTCTAAATTTGTGATACGATTATAATACATTAATCTAGTAATTCATTAAAAAAATGAAACCAATTACAAAAGAAACCTATCTTCAATGGTATGAAGAAATGCAGTTTTGGAGAAAATTTGAAGACAAATTAGCTGCTGTATACATTCAACAAAAAGTTAGAGGATTTTTACATTTATATAACGGTCAAGAAGCAGTTTTAGCTGGAGCTGTTCATGCTATGGATTTGTCTAAAGATAAGATGATTACTGCTTATCGTAATCACGTTCAACCTATTGCAATGGGAGTTGACCCTAAAAGAGTAATGGCTGAACTTTATGGAAAAGTAACTGGAACTTCTAAAGGAATGGGCGGATCCATGCACATTTTCTCAAAAGAACACGGATTTTATGGCGGTCATGGTATCGTGGGGGCTCAAATTCCAGTAGGTGCTGGAATGGCTTTTGCCGACAAATATTTTGAAACAGGTGGAGTAACGATGACGTATTTTGGAGATGGCGCAGCACGTCAAGGTTCGCTTCATGAAGCATTTAATATGGCCATGAACTGGAAACTTCCTGTTGTATTCATTTGTGAAAACAATGGGTACGCTATGGGAACTTCTGTAGAACGCACTGCCAATCATACCGATATTTGGAAACTTGGTTTAGGTTATGAAATGCCCTGCGGACCGGTAGATGGGATGAATCCAGTAAAAGTAGCAGAAGCGATGCAAGAAGCTATTGACCGAGCGCGTCGTGGAGACGGACCAACATTTTTAGAAATGAAAACATACCGTTATAGAGGTCACTCAATGTCGGATGCGCAATTATACAGAACCAAAGAAGAGGTTGAAGAATACAGAAAAATAGATCCAATTACTCAAGTTTTAGACATCATCAAAGAAAATAATTATGCTACAGAAGCAGAAATTGAAGCCATGGACGAAAGAGTGAAAAACTTGGTAGACGAATGTGAAAAATTCGCCGAAGAATCTCCGTTTCCAGAAGCGCAACAATTGTATGATGTGGTGTACGAACAAGAAAATTATCCTTTCATTTCTCATAGACTATAATTATGGCTACAGTAATAACAATGCCTCGTTTGAGCGATACTATGACAGAAGGAACTGTTGCAACATGGCTTAAAAAAGTAGGTGATACAATTAAAGAAGGTGATATTTTAGCCGAAATCGAAACCGATAAAGCTACCATGGAATTCGAATCATTCAATTCAGGTGTATTGTTGCATATCGGAATTCAAGAAGGAGCATCAGCACCAGTTGATTCACTTCTTGCAATTATCGGAAAAGAGGGTGAAGATATTTCTGCCTTATTAGCTGGCGGTGCTCCAACTCCAAAAGCTGACGTCTCAGAAACAAAAACTATCGAAACTCCAGCAACTCCTATTCCTACTGTATCAAGCGCAGTCGAGATGCCAGCAGGTGTTAAAGTAATCACCATGCCACGTTTAAGCGACACGATGACTACTGGAACTGTTGCCACTTGGTTAAAGAAAGTTGGCGATACGGTAAAAGAAGGTGATATTCTAGCCGAAATCGAAACCGACAAAGCCACTATGGAATTCGAATCCTTTAATGCAGGAACTTTATTATACATCGGAATTCAAGAAGGTGAATCAGCGCCAGTAGATAGCGTTTTAGCGATCATCGGACCAGCAGGAACTAATATAGCTGGAATAGCAGAAAACTTTTCAAAAGGTGGTGATGCGCCTGCAGTTGCTAAAACTGAAACAGCAGCTCCAGTTGCCGCAGCTCAACCAACTCAAGAAACAACCAGTTCAGATCATGGAAGAGTTTTTGCTTCTCCATTAGCCAAGCAAATAGCAAAAGATAAAGGCATTAACCTTTCTCAAGTAAAAGGTTCTGGTGAAAACGGAAGAATCGTTAAAAGTGATGTAGAAAACTTCACTGCTTCGGTTCCAGTTGCTGTTCCTCAAGTTGTGGCTCAAACTGAAACACAACCGGCTGCAAAACCATTTATTCCAGTAGGAGAAGTGGTTACCGAAGAAATCAAAAATTCGCAAATGCGAAAAATCATTGCCAAACGCTTGGCCGAATCGCTTTTCACAGCACCACACTACAATCTTACTATTGAAGTGAGCATGGACGACGCCATGAAATCAAGAGCAATGATTAATACAGTGCCCGATACCAAAGTATCGTTCAACGATATGGTTATCAAAGCTTGCGCCATGGCCTTGAAAAAACATCCGAAAATCAACTCACAGTGGAAAGAAGATGCCATTACCATCAATCACCATGTTAATATTGGTGTTGCTGTAGCGGTTGAAGACGGATTAGTAGTCCCTGTATTGCGTTTTACCGATGTCATGAGCTTGTCTCAAATTGGTGCTGGAGTTCGTGATTTAGCTGGAAGAGCAAAAACTAAAAAATTACTACCAACCGAAATGGAAGGAAGTACTTTTACTGTTTCTAATCTTGGAATGTTTGGTATTGTAGAATTTAATTCCATCATTAATCAACCTAATTCTGCTATCTTATCAGTGGGAGCGATTATTGAAAAACCAGTAGTGAAAAATGGTCAAATTGTAGTTGGAAATACTATGATGCTATCTTTAGCATGTGACCACAGAACCATAGATGGTGCCACGGGTGCACAATTTTTACAAACGTTAAAAATGTTCATTGAAAATCCAGTTACTATGTTAGCATAATTAAGTAATAATTCGATAACAATCCTGTTCAGCAATGAGCAGGATTTTTTTATTGGTTAACGGAAATGGTCAAGAGGATTAGTGTATATACATTTATTACTTGCTAACAAATAATTTTTTAGCAACATTGTCAATTACGTTGATAGTAAAATCTAAATCCTCATACGTTAAAGCATCAGTAATAAACCAGGTTTCATAGGCCGATGGAGCAATATAAACCCCTTCATTCAACAATCCGTGAAAGAATTTTTTAAACGTTTCATTATCACCATTTTTGGCGGTATTAAAATCAAAAACAGGATTTAAATCAAAATGAACCGATATCATAGAACCCACACTATTTATTGTAAAATCAATAGCATTTTTCTCCAATACCTTTCTAATACCTTGTTCCAAATACATAGTTTTTTCTTCTAATCTTTGAAAAATTTCCAAATCATCATTTAAAGATTCAAGCATTGCTAGACCAGCGGCCATCGCTAATGGATTTCCTGATAAAGTTCCTGCTTGATATACTGGTCCGATGGGTGCTAAATAATTCATAATTTCATTTCTAGCAGCAAAGGCACCAACAGGTAATCCACCGCCAATAACTTTTCCGAAACAAACAATATCTGCTTTGATATTATACAATTCTTGAACACCGCCTTTAGCTAATCTAAACCCAGTCATTACCTCATCAAAAATCAATAAGGCATCATTATCTGAACATAGTTTTCTTAACCCTTCCAAAAAACCTTCTACAGGGGGAATGCATCCCATATTTCCTGCAACTGGCTCCACAATTATTGCTGCAATTTCATCTTTATTAGTTTCAAACAAAGTCTTGACATTATCAATATCATTGTAATTTGCCAACAAGGTATCTTTGGCAGTTCCTTGTGTAACACCAGGACTATTTGGTATTCCAAAAGTACTAGCTCCACTTCCAGCTTGAATCAAAAAAGAATCAGAATGTCCATGATAACAACCCGCAAATTTGACTATTTTATCTCTTTTTGTATATCCTCTAGCTAAACGAATAGCACTCATACAGGCTTCTGTACCCGAATTAACAAAACGAATTTTATCAATATTTGGCACCATTGAAACTGCCAATTCAGCAATTTTAGTTTCTAATTCTGTTGGCATACCAAATGATGTTCCCAATTTAGCTCTTTCTGTAATAGCTTCAATTACAGGCTGATAAGCATGTCCCAAAATCATTGGCCCCCATGAATTAATATAATCGATGAGCCTGTTACCATCTTCATCATAAAGATAGGCACCTTTTGCGCTTTTTACAAAAATTGGTGTTCCTCCTACTCCTTTAAAAGCTCTCACAGGCGAGTTTACTCCACCAGGAATTACTTTTTCAGCATCAGCAAAAAGCTGACTACTTCTTTGATATTGCATTGTAAATTAGTGTATTATTAAACTTTGCCCAACCGACAAAGTATCATTAGAAATATTGTTTTTTTTCTTCAAATCTTGAACTGTAATATTATACCTCCTAGATATCGAATATAATGTATCCCCTTTAGAAACTTGATGTAATTGATTTGTATCAGAAGAAGAAGTTTGACTTTTGACGACATTATTACTTCTCTTTAATTCTGTAGAATTATTAGAAGCTGTGTAGTCATCTTCTAAAACATCGGAATCAAATTTTTGTAAATCATACCGCTCAATTATGGCTATTAATTTTGTTGGATAAGCAGAATCTGTAGCATATCCAGCATTTTTTAACCCAATTGCCCAAGATTTATAATCTGTTTTATCAAGTTTAAACAAGCTCGAATAATGTGCTCTTGAAACTAAAAATAATGAATGATCCCTATAAGACTCATCAGGGTCTTTATATTTTCTGAAACATTCATTTTCAGCGTCATCATTATAACGAATGCTGGGTCCCGTCCATTCTTTATGACATTTAATTCCAAAATGATTATTTGCTTGAACACTTAACGGACCTGTTCCAGCTCCAGATTCTAAAATTCCTTGCCCTAAAATTATACTTGCTGGAATTCCATATTGTAGCATATCCTTTTTAGCAATACTTTTATATTTCTCTATGTAACCTAATACAATTTCTGTAGTAACTTTAACTCTTGTTGTCGCCTCTAAAACTTCTGTAGGAGTTTCTATTTTATTAGTACTATGTTGAATATCCTTATTCTGTGCTGCATTATTATTTCCATTAACTCTAGCATTTGAATCGAGCTTGTGATCATTACCTGTAGAAGCAGATTTTGAATTTTGCTTTACAATTGGTTTTTTAGTAGTTCTAACGACCTTCTTAGAAGTATTTTTATTTTGGGCTGTTCTAACCACATTGTGAGTAGATCCACAAGCAGCGAAAGCTAGAACGATACAACAAAGAAATAGTTTCTTAATCATTAGTTTGGATTGTTTGTAAATTTTTACTTTTCAATTTTAAATTCATTCCTTCAATACCTTGAATTCCTCCCGTATGAATGAGAAGAATTTTGGAATCTATAGGAAAATAGTTTTTCGATATCAAATCTAAAACGCCAAAAACCATTTTTCCTGTATAAATTGGATCTAAAAGAATTCCATGTTTATTGTAGAAATTATTCATGAAAACGATTAATTCCTCGTTAACTTTGGCATAACCACCAAAATGATACATTTCAATAATGTCCCAATTGTTATTTGTGACAAATTTACAAATATCTTCTTTTATAAATTCACCTTTTAACGAAGGAAAACCTAAAATTTTTTGATGGGAAAAAGAACTATTAATTAAACCAGCGATTGTGCCGCCGGTTCCAACAGAACAACAAATGAAATTATAATCGGAATCTTTATCGATCAAGATTTCTTTACATCCTTTAACCGCTAAATCATTGGTACCTCCTTCAGGAATTAAATAAAATGAACCAAATTTTTGCGCTAATTCTGTTATAAATTCTTCGGAAGATTTTGTTTTGTATTTTTCTCTGCTCACAAACTCAAATTTCATACCACAATCATGGGCAAATTTTAGTGTTGGATTTTCTTGAATTTTAGAAGCTAATTCTTCTCCTCTAATCACACCAATAGTTTCAAATCCATTTTCTTTGCCTGCAAAAGCAGTAGCAGCGATATGGTTGGAAAAAGCACCTCCAAAAGTCAGCAAACAATGGTGTTTTTCTTTTTGGGCTTGCTCTAAATTATATTTTAACTTTCTAAATTTATTTCCAGATACAAATGGATGAATTAAATCTTCCCGTCTTATGAAAAGCTTAATTGAAGAATTTGCTATAGGTATTTCTTGTGTAAGAACTTCCAATTTTTATGATATAAAGATAATACTCTGAAATTTGATGAAATAAAAAGGCATCCAGCCAGTATTTTCTTTAATTGCTAATTTATTCTTTTTACAATTATTTTTTGTGTGATCGTCTCTCCTTCTGTAGATTTTAATGTAATTACATAAACTCCTTCACTTAAAGAACTTGTCGAAAACTCAAGTAAACTTTTTATCCCTAAATCTACTTGTTCAAATAATAATTTCCCTGAAACATCATATAAATTAACAGATTTTAAATCCATTAAATTTGGATTCAAAATTGAAAATTTCTGTTTACTATTATCTTGTAAAATTACAAGGTTATTATTAATAGGATTAGTCAAATTTAAAGCATCATTTCTAAAAGTTATTTCATATCGATCATTTGTAATTCCGGGTGGGATTTCAAATTCATATACGCAATTTTTAATATCATGGTAAATTCCAGTAATTCTGTCAAATAAAAAAATAGTGTTCGCTTGGCTAAAATTAATGATGTCTGCAACTATAATTTTGATATTGGCATCAACATTAGTACGAAATTCCACAGGTATTCGTTTGCTATCATCAAATTGAATAACTGAAATTACATATTCACTACTATCCAATAAAAAATACATATCTAATGGTGAATTATCATTAGGATTTTTTGCGTCTTTAGCATGATCAACACCATCAGTTGCTTCATTGTCAAATGCAAGAACAATTTGTTTAATTGCCTCGTTATTTAGCATAGTATTGAATCGAATTTGAGGAACCTCTAAAGTACTAACAGTAGTATAATCAAATCCAGATACCGATTGAATCTCTGGAAGATATCCAGAATTATTACTATTGTTTTGAATTGCATTTTTTTCAAAAATAGAAGTAGATATATTCTCTTTTTGATACACTCTGTAAGCATTTTTCATAGTAACTGTAGAGCCAAGTCCATTCCCTTGAATCATAAATCCTTGGCCAATTGGAGAAAAATATCTTGCATAACTATTATTTGGTGTACTGGTCAAACCCAATTGATTTCCACTTCCATCATAAGCGTAAAATTTTGCTGGAACATATATACCAGTACCACCTCTTGAAACAGGCGAATAAGTTCCGTACCCACCTCGATAATTTGCTAAAACATGAGAATTAACTGTTTTGTCTTGCTCCCAAAAATAAGCAATTCCAGTACAGTTGGTTGCATTTGTTAGAAAAGCAGATAGGTCTATTGCTGATGGATAAGGATTGCCAGTCAAAGTCAGCATCCCATTCGCAACATTAATAATTATATCTCCGTCATTTGGTTTTCCTCTAAAATCATAACGCTGTTTACTGCCAGGGTTATTTGCAACGGACTCTCCAGGATTTGTAACATCAGAACCACTAGTTCCTTTCATTGTAAATCCTTGTCCTGCAGAAATATTGGTAGTTGAACCCGATTGAAACCATTGAGAATAGGTTGTAGAAGATAAAAATTTCCAAATCCAATAAGGTGCAATTGATAATGTTCCTGTTCCTGAAACTCCATCATAATTACTCATAGAAAGCATTGTCGCGGACGAACTCGAGGTTTTTGAAGTAGGAGCACTTAACATTGTAACACCAAAATCTTCATTCCCAGTAGTTGCCGAAGCATTTCCAACCGGAGAACACCAATAATTATATGCAAAATTATTTACTGTACCTTCCTGAAAAACTGAAAGCTTACCTGTTCCTTTATTAGTCGAAGAGCTAGTACTACCCTGCAAAAATTGCCCTTCATTTCTTATGTAAAAGTTGCTATTAATACCATTTAATTCTAAATTCCCTTTAGAATATACCAAACTACCTTTATTAAAAACATAACTATTATTACTCACATACATTTGAGAAAATAATTGTCCATAATAGAAAAGGAACAAAAAGAAAATAAAAAACCTCTTCATTTCTATAAATTTTTATAAAAATACAAAAATTTGTTGAAACAAATGATAGGAAAAAATAATTTTCTATGTTAAAATAGTTATTATTAGTAGGTGAAAAAGTTTAAAGTATCTAAATTTGTTGCTATGAATGAACTAAATTCTGAAAATAAATTAATCGAAGGTGAAGATTATTATCTTTCTACCGAAGGTTATAGAGTTTTCACAGAAAAATACCATTTAAAAAGAGGGTATTGCTGCAGAAGCGGCTGTCGTCATTGCCCGTATGGATTTGACAAAAAAACAGGAACAATCAATAAAACAAACATATAACCATATCAACCTATTTACAAAACATGACTTTTCAAGAACAAATTTTAGAAGGAATTCCTTCTGTTTTACCGAATTCGAAACCTTATGAACTAGAAATAAATCACGCCCCAAAACGTAAAGAAATTCTTTCGGATGAAGAAAAAAAATTAGCCCTGAAAAATGCTTTACGGTATTTTGAACCTAAACACCACGCCGAATTAATTCCCGAATTCAAAGATGAATTAGAAACATTCGGCAGAATTTACATGTATCGTCTTCGTCCAGATTATAGAATGTATGCACGTCCAATTTCTGAATATCCTGGAAAATGCGAACAAGCAAAAGCTATCATGCTCATGATTCAAAACAACTTGGATTATGCTGTGGCACAACACCCTCACGAATTGATTACCTATGGCGGCAATGGAGCTGTTTTTCAAAATTGGGCGCAATACCGATTAACGATGAAATACTTGGCAGAAATGACTGATGAACAAACATTAGCCATGTATTCGGGTCATCCAATGGGTTTATTTCCTTCACACAAAGAAGCTCCAAGAGTAGTAGTTACGAACGGAATGGTGATTCCAAATTATTCTAAACCAGACGACTGGGAGAAAATGAATGCTCTAGGGGTTTCTCAATACGGACAAATGACGGCAGGAAGTTATATGTATATAGGCCCACAAGGGATTGTTCATGGCACTACTATCACCGTTTTAAATGGATTTAGAAAAATAAAAAAGTCTCCTAAAGGTGGATTATTCGTAACTTCCGGACTAGGCGGTATGTCGGGCGCTCAACCCAAAGCAGGAAATATCGCTGGTTGTGTTACCGTTTGCGCCGAAGTAAATCCAAAAATTACACACATTCGCCACTCGCAAGGCTGGATTAATGAGATTATTGAAAATATTGATGAACTGGTTCCACGAGTTAAAAAGGCTTTAGCCAATCACGAAGTAGTATCTATTGCCTATCTGGGAAATGTTGTTGACGTTTGGGAACGTTTTGACATAGAAAATCTCCAAATCGATTTAGGCTCCGATCAAACGTCATTGCATAATCCATGGGCAGGTGGTTATTATCCAATGGGTTATACTTTTGAAGAATCAAATGATTTAATGGCAAATAATCCAACCAAATTCAAGGAAGAAGTCCAAAAAACGTTGCGTCGTCATGCTTCCGCCATTAATAAACATACTGAGAAAGGAACGTATTTCTTCGATTATGGTAATGCCTTTTTGCTGGAAGCTTCTCGAGCTGGAGCCGATGTCTTTGCCGAAAATCATATCGATTTTAAATACAACAGTTATGTACAAGACATCATGGGACCAATGTGTTTCGATTACGGTTTTGGACCATTTAGATGGGTTTGCGCCTCTGGGAATCCTGATGATTTAGCCAAAACTGATCAAATTGCTTGTGATGTTTTAGAAGAAATGATGAAAAATTCTCCTGCTGAAATCCAACAACAAATGGCCGATAATATTCAATGGATTAAAAGCGCCCAGGAAAACAAATTAGTTGTTGGTTCACAAGCTCGTATTCTTTATGCCGATGCCGAAGGTCGTATCAAAATAGCTGAAGCGTTCAATCAAGCGATTGCTCGTGGCGAAATTGGCTATGTGATTTTAGGACGCGATCACCATGATGTTTCAGGAACCGACTCTCCTTATAGAGAAACCTCCAACATCTATGATGGTTCTCGTTTTACGGCTGATATGGCAATTCAAAACGTAATCGGAGACAGTTTTCGTGGAGCAACTTGGGTTTCTATTCATAATGGCGGTGGCGTTGGTTGGGGGGAAGTAATTAATGGTGGTTTTGGTATGGTTCTTGATGGAACAAATGAAGCATCAAAACGCTTAGAATCAATGCTTTTCTGGGATGTAAACAATGGAATATCCCGCCGAAGTTGGGCTCGCAACGAAGGGGCAATTTTTGCAATAAAAAGAGCTATGCAGACGCAACCTTTATTACAAATTACCATCCCTAATATAGTAGATGAATCATTATTATAGTTTCAAATTAATTTACAACTAACGAGTTGAAATCTGAACCTTAAAAAAATCATTATGAAAGCAACAAAATTTTTACCACTGCTCCTACTCTTCCTAATCGCATCTTGCAGTTCAGTTAGAGTTAATTCTGATTACGACAAAAAAGCCAATTTTGGTGGATATAAAACCTATGCCTACTTAAAAAGCGCTGTTGATAAAGTCGAAATTTCTGATTTAGACAAAAAGAGAATATTACATTCTATTGATGATGCTTTAGTCACCAAAGGATTTACTAAAAGCGAAACTCCCGATTTATTAGTAAGCTTCTTTACCAAAGAAAATCAAAGAGTTGATATTTACAACAACTCAGGCTTCGGCTGGGGAATGGGTTGGGGTTGGGGACCAAATTGGGGTTTAGGTTATTCTAACATATATAGCACACCTGAAGGGACGCTCTACATCGACCTCATTGATTCTAAAACCAAAGAATTAGTCTGGCAAGGCGAGGGAAATGGTTATCTAACCAAAAACAGCGAAGAGAAAGATGCCCGAATAAAGGAATTTGTAGATAAAATACTAAGCTTATACCCGCCTACTGAAAAGAAGTAATTAAGTCTATTATTTGTTTTCAGAATTGTTGGTTATAAAAGATTTCTCTTACAGACTAGTTCCCATAATAAGGAGCAATCATCAGATAAACAATTACGCCAGTAACGGCTACATAAAGCCACAAGGGGAAGGCAATTTTTGCAAGTTTTTTATGTTTGTCAAATTGTTTTGATAAAGCTCTTACGTAGGTGAAAAGAACCAAAGGAATAATCGAAATTGACAAAATAATATGTGTAATTAATAAGAAGAAATAAACAAATCTAATAACTCCTTCACCGCCAAACTTGGTAGCATCGGCAGTCATGTGATAGGCTACATACATGACCAAAAAAACTACTGAACATGCAATTGCAGCAGTCATTAATCGTTGATGTAAATGTCTTTTTCCATTTTTAATCGCTATTACCCCCACAATCAATAATGTAGCGGTTATTCCATTTATTGTTGCATATATAGGAGGTAAAAAAGATAATGGCGTTATATTAATTCCAAAATCTTTTAATCGGACACTAAATAGTAATGCAACCGCCACAGGAATTAAAATTGAAACAATAATAATTGGGGTTTTAAATTTTTTTTCTACTGAATTACTTTCCATGATTATTCTTTTAATAGTGTTTTAATATCTTCTTTAATTGCATTAATACCCTTTTGTTCAAGTCCGTCATAATATATGATTGGATTTCCTTGAGAATCTTTCCTACAACGGATGTTACCGTTTTTATCAATCAGGGCAAATAATCCCGAATGTTCAAAATTACCTAAAGTCTTTTTGTTTTCTCCAACGTAAAGATTAAATCCTTTATTTGCTAAATTGAATATATACGATTTATCTCCAGTTAAAAAGTGCCAATTAGCCATTTTCGCACCAAGCTTTGTTGCATGCTCTTTTAAAACTTTGGGAGTATCATTTTCAGGATTAATAGTAATCGACGCGATTCCAAACTTACTATTTTTCGCAAACTCTTCCTGAATTTGTAGCATATTTTTATTCATTTTAGGACAAATAGAAGGACATGTTGAAAAGAAAAATTCTAAAACATATACTTTTCCGATATAATCTTTATCAGATATTTTAGCACCATTTTGGTCTGTTAATTGAAATGATGGTGCCGAACCTACTTCTATTAAATTGGTACTATCAAAATATCGTGCTTTAATCTCTTTGATTGTCCAAATTCCAAAAATTAATACAATAAAAGATATTCCAATATAGGATTTATTTTTCATATTTAAATCTGTCTAGTTGCATTATGATTTTTCTTCAATGCCAATCGATACTCGGCTAAAATAATTTTAACATCATCGGTCATTTCATTATAAAGTTCAGATACTAATCTCGTATTATATCCTTCTTTATATTCGGGTTTTCCTTTCTGATCATGTCCTTTTCGTCCTCTTAAATTTCTTTTTTTATCGACAATAAATACATTGGGAGTACCTAAATTAGCATCCAATTTACCAATAAGTTGCAATTGGCTATAGAAGGATTGTATTTGTTCGGGAGAGCCAAAAACAAAGTTCCAACCTGCTTGAGTCCCTAATTTCAACAAATCCTTTTGAAGCTCTTGTACCTGATTTTGAGTTCCATCTGGTAAAATCATAACCATCTGAAAATCTTTAAAATTCTTATTTCTATCAAATATCTTTTCATATAAATTAAAAAAGTTTCCCCTATGATTCAATACATCATGACCAATAAAACCCAGAATAGTTATTTTATTGGTTAAAGCAACTGGTCTATCATCTAATGTTTTCCAATTGTTTAATTCAGGGATGTTCTTTGTAATTGTCGGTAGTTTTGCAAAACTATTGATTCCAGATGCAAAGAAAAGATAGGCAACAATAGGAAGAATGAACAATATGAATAAAACGATATTTTTTTTCATTTTATGTTGAATATTTTGTTGTACAAAAATAAAAAAAGGCACGCGATTGCGTACCCTTTTTTTGAATTAATATCATGTTAAAAATTCCACTTGATGGTAGCATCTCTAAATACTTGAAAAATGTAGTGTCCTTCTGTTAACAAAATAAATACTAAATATAAAATTAAGAAAATTACCGTCCAAACTACAGCTCTTCTCAACGCTGTAGTTTCGCCTTCCATGTGCATGAAAGCCCAAACAATGTAATAAGCCTTATATATTGTAAGAATAATAAATATCCAATTCAATAAATTCATGCCTAAGAAATTAGTCATGTGTAAAAATTCAGGTTTTTGAATCCCTAGAAAAACCTCGAAGGTTGTTACTACAGATAATAATCCGAAAACAAACCAAATTCTTTTTGTATTAGAAACATGTTCGTGTGACATAATAAATATAATTTCTGAAAATTAAACTAAATAGAAGAAAGTAAATACGAAAACCCAAACCAAATCGACGAAGTGCCAATAAAGCCCTACTTTTTCGACCATTTCGTAAGTTCTTCTTTTTTCATATGTTCCTAAAAGAACATTGATAAAAATAATAATATTGATGATAACTCCAGAGAATACGTGGAATCCATGGAAACCGGTAATAAAAAAGAAGAAATCAGCAAATAATTTACTTCCATACTCATTTCTTTGTAGGTTAGCTCCTTCGACTACTAATTTCGCATCAGCCAATCTTCTTTCAGACTCAGCTCTTGATAAGATAAATTTATGTTTAGGGGTGTTTAGCGCTTTATTTTCATTCAACCCTTTTGCGGTCAATATTGTTTCTGGTGTATTTATGGTTTCAATACGTACCAATAAATTAGGATGTGATTTAAAACCAGCTTGCACTTGTTCTACGGAATACGTAGGCAATGACGCCTCTTCCATAAAC
The DNA here is from genome assembly GCA_964610785.1 of uncultured Flavobacterium sp. Classification (GTDB taxonomy): domain Bacteria; phylum Bacteroidota; class Bacteroidia; order Flavobacteriales; family Flavobacteriaceae; genus Flavobacterium. The sequence goes on from CAZSZH010000020.1 coordinate 38,561, forward strand.
CATTTTGCCTTACCTCTTGTAAGTTGTTCTCTTTCTTTAAGAACTCTTGTGTCAGCAAATTCTTCAAGAGCAACTCTTTTTCCCGAAGCATCGACGAATTGAAGAAGACTTCCTCCTTTAGTTTCAACGGCTCCATATTCTCCATGAATAAAGTTTTTCCATTCCCATGCTTGAGAACCAACGAAGATTAAACCTCCAATAATGGTTAAAAACATATAAAATGCTACTTTACCTTGCTTCATATGATGTCCAGCATCAACAGCTAATACCATTGTCACAGACGAGAAAATTAAGATAAAAGTCATTAAGGCCACATAATACATTGGTGCCGCAACGCCATGCATGAATGGAAAGTGAGTAAACACTTCATCAGCCAAAGGCCATGTTTCAATAAATTTAAATCTTGAAAAACCGTAAGCTGCTAAAAATCCTGAAAAGGTCAATGCATCAGACATGATGAAAAACCACATCATTAATTTTCCGTAACTTGCTCCTAGTGGCTCATTTCCGCCATCCCAAGTTTTTCCTACAGTATTTGCAGTAGTAACTGTCGATCCCATAAAAAGTTGTTGTTAAAAAGTCCCCAAATTTACATTTTTTTCTTATTTAAAGAAATATAAAAACAAAAATAAATAAACCCACAAGAAATCAAGAAAGTGCCAGTACATTGCACCGAGCTCAATACCAAGAAATTGTGAAGCATTGTACTTTTGTTTAAAATGATTATAAATTATAATTAATAATGAAATAACTCCGCCCGAAAGGTGTGCTAGATGTAGATATACCAATACATACAAAAAAGAAATGGTGATCGAACCCGAACCTCCAACTGGATATAAATGGCTTTCAAATAATTGCGAAAACCCTTGAAGTTGAAAGAAAACAAAAGTGAGTCCCAACAATAAAGTTGTCAATAAAAACGTTGTCGTTCTCTTTCTGTCATCTTTTTTTATGGCTCTTTTTGCCAAATGAAAAGTAACGCTACAAAGCAATATTGTAAATAAACTATAGGTAAAAGACGAAGGTAATTGAAAATTTGTTAACCAATCTGGTCTTGATTTGCTCACAACAAGAGCACTTGTCAATCCCGCAAACATCATTGTCATACTAATCATCGCGAAAATTAACAAGAGTTTGTAGGATCTCGCAGTTCTTGCTTTATGTTCTTCAGTTGTCATCATAACTAACGTAAAAATTTATCGGTTATATATATTATTTGTAATAAGGTAATGTATAAAACGCTAACTAACATTAAGATTCTGGCTGCTTTTGGCGTTCGTTGCTTATAAAGTTTTATGGCATAAAAAAGCATCCACAAACCTAAAATAAAAACTAATACAGCTGAAATAAAACTAATATGTAATTGTCCTGTAAAACCTAATGAAGGTAATAACGAGGCTACAATTAACCAAAGCGTGTATAAAATAATTTGAATGGCTGTTTTATTATCTCTCTGTCCCGTTGGCAACATAAAGAATCCTGCTTTTTCATAATCATCAAACAAGAACCAACCTATTGCCCAAAAATGGGGAAACTGCCAAAAAAATTGAATTAAAAATAACGTTCCTGCTTCAATTCCGAAATGGTCTGTAGCAGCTACCCATCCTAACATAAACGGAATTGCACCGGGAAATGCGCCGACGAAAACGGATAACGGTGTGATTTTTTTTAAAGGTGTATACAGGCTCGTATATAAAAATATGGATATCGCACCAAACATGGCTGTCTTTGGATTGATAAAATACAACAAAACTAATCCTATTAAAGTAAGAATACTTGCTATTACTAAAGCTACGTTCGATGACATTCTTCCCGAGGCAACAGGACGATTTTTAGTCCTATCCATCAAGGAATCTAAATCCATTTCAATAACTTGATTAAAAGCATTAGAAGCTCCAACCATGCAGTATCCGCCAATTGCCAACATCAATAAAATTGACCAACTAAATGGATATTTATCTGAGTCAAATCCTAAAAGATATCCAGCAATTGAACTAAACACGACACTAATAGCCAATCCAGCTTTAGTGATTTGTTTAAAATCTTGATAGATATTTGTTAGTGATAAATGAGCTTGATTTGTTTTCAAAAATGTTTTATAATTAAAACCAGTACAAAAGTAGTTTATCAAAAAGGATTTGACAAATTAACCAGTAAAAATTAACGGTCGTTTTATCATCAACTTAAGCTGAAACCATTTTGATTCATTAAGATTGCTTTTAATAACTCAAAGCTATAAATATAATTTCTTACTGATAGCTCCCTTTTCATTTTGAAAGTAAAATACTCACTGCATTACCCCCAAATCCAACGGCATTAATCAAAACTTTTCGAATTGCTGTTTTTTGAGTTTGCTTTTCAGCAAATGGTACTTCAACAAAATAATTATGTTGTATCATTAGTAATGCCAATTCCATATTTAGCATCCCCGAAGCGCCAAAAGTATGTCCTACTTTCCATTTGTTGGTAGTAAGCATTGGATGATTCTCTCCGAATGTTTTTAGAATCGCTTTATATTCTGAAGTATCTCCTTTTAAAGTTCCAGGAGCATGCATAACAATAGCATCAACTGCAGCAGGATTAGCATTTTGTAAAGCCATTTTCATCGATTTTTGAAAACAATTGGCCTCTTCAGAAATAGAAATATTATGTTCAATATCGTCGGTAGCATATCCTATCCCTTCAATATAGGCTAAGGCATTTTTGTGTTCTCCAATTTCTAGACAAGCCACAGCTGCCGCTTCGCCAAGAACCATGGTGTTTTTATCCTTTTTCAAATCAAATGCTTTACATGGAAAGGCATCGTTTTCCTTTGAATATATTTTCAATGCATTCATTTGAGCTAGTGTAAAAGCGGTTAATGGCGCTTCACTGCCGCCCACCAAAAATTTCGTTGCAAGTCCCGATTGCAGCCAAGCAACCGCATTAAGAACGGCATGTAATGCCGTAGAACAAGTAATTGAATGAGAAATTTCAGGACCACTGCTTTTTAAGTCATGAGCAACCCAAGACGAAATATTTCCCAATGTAGTGGTTGGCGAGGCTAATGTCGCTGTCTTTCCGGTTTCTAAAAATTCTTGATGATATTTCTCAAACAATTGTGTAGCACCGCGAGAAGAACCCATGTTAATTCCGAATTCATCTCCTTCTTTCCATCCTGCTTTATAAATCGCTCGACGAGAAACTAAAATGGCCAATAAAACGGTTTCATCGAGTGATTTATATTTAGCATCCGATTTTTTTAGATTTTCTATTTCAGCTCTTATTTCAAAGGGGATTTTTGCAACAAATTGATTCTTACCATTGAACTCTTCAGTTGAAATAAGCGTTTTATCAGACAAATAATTTTGCCAAACAACTTCGGGAGTATTCCCTAAAGGCGAAATTGAAGCTAGCGATGTTATGGCAATTTTTTGTTTCATAAGGAACTGCAAAGTTATTCGATTTAATCGCAATGTAAACAATGTTTTATGCTCTGTGTACAAAGTTTATTACAGTGCCGTTGTAATTTTTTTTTAAGATTGCAGTTAAACAATTGTATCTAAAGCATTTTCAATAGTTTGATATACTTTTTGCAATTGATCATCGGTAATGATATAGGGAGGTAAAATATAAATTATATTTCCAACAGGACGTAAAATGATACCGTTTTCAATAAAGAAATTATAGAGTTTGTTGCGCATAGTTCCATAGTAACTTTCTTGACTATCTGTTTTTACCTCTAATGCAAATATTACGCCTAAAACTCGAGTAGTACTTACTTTTGGATGATTATTAATTTTAGATTCAAAGGTTAGATGCGATTGATGAATACGCTGAATATTAAACTGTGTTTCCTCTGTTTGTAATAAATCAATACTTGCTAAAGCTGCTGCACAACCGGTTGGATTAGCTGTAAAAGTATGTCCGTGAAACAAGGCCTTATTCACATCATCATCATAGAATCCGTTATAAATTTCTTGAGTAAAAGTGGTAATCGCCATAGGAATTGTACCTCCTGTTAATGCTTTTGACAAGCACATCATATCAGGTTTATTCATTAAATAATCGGAAGCGAATGTTTTTCCTGTTTTCCCAAATCCGGTCATTACTTCATCGGCAATCGTAAAGACATTATTATCTTTACAAATATGAATCATTTTATCTAGAACTTCTGGTGCGTACATTACCATTCCAGCGGCACCCAAAACTAGTGGTTCAAAAATAAAGGCGGCATATTCATTTGAAGCAACTAATTGCCTCAAAGCTGAAATTACTTCC
>CAZSZH010000021.1:0-37369 GCA_964610785.1 uncultured Flavobacterium sp.
CTACTTATAATGCACCAGCTGTAGGTCAAACAGGAAATGTTTGGTTTAGAGTTAAGTTGACAAGTAGCCCATGTTCACTAGTTGCATTTTCAGCAGCGGTTAATGTTTGGTTAAGTGCATGTATTGCAAGAACAGAAGTGAAAGAAGTATCATCAGCACCAGTTGCTGCATTTAGTGCCATTGCATATCCAAGTCCATTTACAGAAAACTTTATGCTAAACGTAACCACGCCAAGCGAGGATAAAGTACAAGTAATGGTGTATGATATGATAGGTAAATTGGTTGACCAACGTGAAGTAAGCCCAACCGATGTGGCTACACTTGAAATTGGAGATCGTTTCCCATCTGGCTTATACAACGTAATTGTAACTCAAGGGGATAACACTAAAACACTTCGTGTTATTAAAAGATAGGTTTTAATACAATCTAAAATCAATACAATGGAAGCTGGCTCAAATTTTAATTTTGAGTCAGCTTCTTTTTTACAAGTGATTTCTTTATCAATAACAATAATTAAAAAATACAGAACAATGTCATTGAAGTGATTCAAAGCGACAACTTATTCAATTGTTTAGAATCTTAATTTATAAACAACATTTTTTAAATAAAATGGGTAGTTGATATTATTCGCAGAATGGTAAGTGTAAATTATATAATTGATAAAATAATTCTAAAAGATAGATTGATTTTTTTAAATCTATAATCAATAATGAAAAGATAAGTAAAAAAAATCGCAAACATTCCCGCGCTTTTAGCAGTTTGGGTTAAATATTTACTGCTCTTGCACGTATAAATACTAAACTTTGCAAGTACAAAACAAACGTTTAATTAAGGCAAAACTCCCAATTGCTACAAAAGTGTGTTGGTAGTTGCTTTCATTTCTTTCGTTTCTTTTTTTGATTTTCATTTAGTTTTTCATTTTCGGTTAAGGTTCTATTTACTTGTGCGGGTATCTTGTTCATTTTGGTAGGTGTCTTGTTTATTTTGGCCGAAGGCTTATTTACTTTGGCTGGTGTCTTGTTTACTTTGGCGGGAGTCTTGTTTATTTTAGCGGAAGGCTTATTTGTTTTGGCGGAGGGCTTATTTACAGTAGCCTATAGCTTATTTAGTATGTTTGATTCTTATTTTACTTTAGCGGATGTCTTGTAGGGTTTTGTGTCTGATATTTTTGATTATTCTTTAATAAATTGTCTATAATTTTTTTCATTTTCTGTTAAGACTTCAATTAGGTAAATTCCTTTAGAAAGATTTTCTACATTAATTTCATTATTGTGTTGAGTTTGTGTCAAAATTTCTTTTCCCAAATAATCAAATATTGTTATTTTGTCAATTTTCGAGTTAATTTTTATTTGAATAACATTTTTAGATGGATTAGGAAAAAGTTGTAACCCATGATTCTCAGAATTAAAGGTGTCATTAGATAAAGTAGCAAGATAATTATAGACATTGGTTGAACAGCCCAAAGAACCAACAGCAATCCATGGGCTAACATTGGTTGCGGAGCAAACCGATCTAACAAGAAAAACATAGCATCCATAAGCTGGTGGTAGTCCAGTTACTATAAATGGATTAGTTGTTGCTGAAATCCAACCATTTGAAGGCAATGCAGCTCCAACATAAAAATCAGGTACGACAGCAATGTCCCAAGCACTAGCGGTTCCATTTTCTGTCCAACTTAAAGTGGTTTGTCCTAAACCACCAGAAGATGTTAGATTTGATGGAGTTGAACATTGTGCGTTTCCTATAAAATTTACAAGTAAGATAATTAAAACTATTATTTTTTTCATAAGATTATTATTTTATGTTTTTAATTTAGACAGATTTTTTTAATTTCTTGAAATTAAAAGGTTTCTTTAAACTATGGTATGCAGAAGGCTTTATTTTATATGTTTTTTTAATTTTTCTATTTCTTCGGTCGCAATTATTGTCTTTCCACTTTCGTCAATTAAAATGTAATATGGATTAGTATATTCTTTAAGTTCAATCCTTTTTGCAAAATCTCCTAAAATATCTATGTGCTTAGATCTGCTTGGATACAAGTTATTATAATCAATTATATAGCAATCTTTAACATTTAATTTTGTCATTACTTTTTCAAGATTATTTTGCATTTTGCTATCACTTTTATCAGAACTTATATTAATAATATCGATTTTGTTTTCTTTACTAATTTTCAATAGTTCTGGAAAATCTTTTATACAAGGATGACAATATGAAAACCAAAAATGAATAATAGTTTTCTTATTAATTTTCTTTTTTATGTTTAAATATTTTTCAGGCGTAATTTTTACAATATTCGGTTTACTATTTTCATTTTTACAATTTATAAATAATGTAATTGTAAATAAAAATAATATTGTTTTTAATAAAATGCTTCTTTTCATATATGATTTTTTTAAGGTTTCTGCCAACCACTCGATTTGCGCCTTTTCAATTAATTAACTACCATTTTTATTCTTTTATTACTTTCTCTACTTTACTTCCATTTTCAGTATTGATTTTTAGGAAATAAATACCGTTTTGTTTTTCTGAAATATCAAGCTTTATAGTTGCACTATGTTCAATGGATGTTTCCAGAATTCTTCCTTGAATATCATATAATTCAACTGATTTAATATTGAAATTACTACTGATATTGACACCTTCATTGGTTGGATTTGGATAAAGTGAAATACTCGAATCTATTTGATGGATAGCATTGCTCAACGATTGATAGGTAGTTTGTGACACATTAGTATCTATTGGCGCATTATAATCAAAATAGATTTTTGCACTTTTTTCTACAAAATCGCCCGATACTAGAGAACTCAACGATTTAATTTTGAAAAGTACATCCCCATGACCACCAACAGGAGGTGTTCCTGACGAAGCTGCAAGATTGATATTCACAAAAATAAATTCTACTACGTTTCCGGTAATTCTAGTATAAGCGGGATGAGAAGTATTAAGTAATTGAATAGAATTAATATCATATTTTGTAGTATCAATTATATCTTTCACAACAACATTTTCGGCTTGGTAATTCCCTGTGTTTTCAAATGTAATTCCGTAATGAAGATAATTTCCTATTTCTACAGGAGACAATGACGCTCCTTCAATACAAGTAATGGCGTTTGGATCAAAGGAACCAATGACCATTTGCGAGAATTCTGATTGATTGTCTGAAGGGTTTTCATCAGTAGCAATAGGACTAATTGAAGCACTAAAATTTAAAATATCACCAATGTTTACGGGTGGAGTTGCCGTCGGTGAATTTACATAAAATGTAAGATAAAAACTTTTACTCTCAAAAGGCAATAAATTGATATAATCCCACTGTAAAACCCCTGTAGTTTGAGAACTTGGAGCTGTTGTTGCTGCTATAAAATCTAATAAAGCATCATTGTAATTAAAATTCAAACTTCCAGAAACTGATATATTTCCTTTATTTCGATATACAATTTTATACTGAGCATAAAAACCTGGTCGAGCAAAATTGATCGGTTCAATCACAATTTCTATATCTTGATGGTTTCCATTAGGAACAATACAAAAGTTTTGCGTCGCAGTATTGTTATTTGCATCGGCAAAAGAAATTGTTGCGGTTGTTGGCGAAAAACTAAACCAAGTTGGATGTTCGATTTCGGGTGTGATTTCAAAGAATCCCGCCTGCGTATAGAATTTATAATTTCCATTGGCATCAGTAAAAGTAGCACCAGAGTTAGTACTATCACTTATGTTAACTTTGATTAATGGTTGTGGTAAATCATTGGCGTCACATCCGTCGTTGTTAGCATCCAATTTAATTTGACCTGTTATAGTGTTGTAATTACCGCCAGGAACAAAAGAACAATAGGTATTTACTACTGTATTAGTAATTGAACACTGCGTAAAAATTTGATTTACATACGGTAGTTCAGCATCGTCTGCACATACAAAAGCGAGATTAGGTATATCTACCCAAAGGTTATTGGTATTGATGTATGGATTTCCGTTTTTGATATTGATGGTAGTTAAATTTGGATTATAACCACAACCTAAATTACTGAACATCGGTGCGCCAGAAAAATCTAAACTGGTGAATAAATTGTGTTCACAAAGAACCATAATTAAATTAGGTAGTCCATTAAAATTAACTGATGTTAATTGATTTTGATGGCAATCTATCCAATTTAAATTATTTAATCCTGTAATATTTAGATTGGTTAACAGATTATTATTACAATATATTGAATTTAAACCATTAGAACCATTAAAATCTAAATTTGTCAATTGATTATAGCTAATATCTGTAGTTACAAGACTAGGCAAATTGGTTAAATCTGTTGTAGCAATGCTGTTATTAGAAGCCGTTAATGTGGTTAAATTATTTAATCCAGAAACATTTAACGACGTTAATTGATTGGAAGAACAATTGAAGTTATTTAAACTTGATAAAGTTGAAACGTTAATACTAGATACTTGATTTAATATAAAAGATAGATATGTTAAATGAGTTAATCCGTTAACAATTATAGATGTTAAACTATTGTAATTACAATTAAGATATTCTAATAATGGCAATACACTTGCATTTAAAGTTGCAATACTATTTCCAGAACAATCCAAATATTTCATGCTGGGCAGGTTTGAAAAAGTAAGCAACGTACTTTGATTATTGCTATATTCGAGATGTTCGAGATTAGGCAGATTACTTAAAGAAAGTGAATGAATTCCATTGTTGGAGCAGATTAATGTCTTTAAATTTACTAAAGGAACTACATTAATAGTTGCCAATTGATTCATCGAACAATTTAACGTTTCCAATTGTGTTAAAGGCGTAACATCTAGTGACGTTAACCAGTTGGAAGCACAATTAAGAATTTTCAAACTTGTTAAATTACTTATATTCAAAGAAGAAATATGATTGTATGAGCAATCTAAATATTTTAAAGAAGTCAAATTGTTTACATTGACACTACTTAAATTTGTATTGAAGGTTTTCAAAGTATCCAATGCTACTAAATTGGTTAAATGTAAATAGTCTAAATTACTATTGAAACCACATTCTAAGGTTTTTAAATTGGGTAAATTATTCAAATTTATCGAACTCAAATTGTTATTAGTACATCTCAAAATAGGCACATTAGTAAACGCTTCAAATCCAGTTAAATCAGAAATTGATGACCCCGTAACATTAATTTCAGTCGTTACTGCTGTAGCTTCTGAATACTGAATGTTTCCATCTCCACTGGTATCAACACCAAGAGCAATTAATTTGGCTTTAAAATTGGCATCAGGAATGTAAACGTTATTTAGGTCGTTAACCACTATATTAAAACTGGTTATACTATAACAGTTTGTTAAACCATTTGTTACCCTAACTCCAATTGTTTCTTGATGGAATGTTAAATTAGTGAATGCAGATGGATTTATAATTTGGTTGGTGCCATTTATCGCATCATAAGGTGTTGGATAATAGGAAACCTGCATACTGGTTTGTCCACCTAAAATTATTGAATTTTGACTAGTTAAATCAAATGTTGCAAAACCATCATAAGGATTTGTGTCTAACACTACTAAATCGGGTGTTTGGTTAGCGGTTGGTAGCGCATTAACGCTTATATTTTCTGTAAAATTACTAGCACATTGTCCAACATAAGGCGTAAAAGTGTAGGTGTTCGTTCCTATAGTTGGCGCAGAAGACCATGTTCCAATAACACCATTATCAGCAGTTTGGGGTAATGTAGTAATGAAACCTTCACAAAAAGTGGTTGGAATACTAAAGGTAGGGGAGACATTTGCCATAGCAGTAACGGTAGTAGTTAAAGTAGTTGTACAACCTGAGGTTACATCTGTAATTAGTACGGAATAAACTCCCGCAATTGAAGTGTTAAAAGTGGCAACATTACCAGGATTAGGACCTGTTTGAACAGTCCATACATAAGTATAATTGCCATTACTACTATTATTCACTGCGGTAATTGTGGCAAAAGGCGCACCACTGCAAAGATTGGTGTTTTTAATGGTAAAATTAGGTGCAGGATTCACCACTAAACTTAAAGTGGTAAATGAAGCAAGTCCTGGAGTAAGAGCATCCCAAGCTCTTACATAAATATATTGATTATTTGGACTGTTGATATTACAATAAGCTATGTTTTTAGGTATAGCATTTGCCCCTACATGAGAATCTGTAAGCGTTAAGTGATACGAAATTTGAATACCAGGTTGCATAGAAATTTCCGAATCTTTGGTACTCAATATGAATGAACAAGCAACTCCATCATTGTTATCATCACAAACCACATAAGGCGTTGGGTTGTTAATAGACGGTTGCGCATACGCAAAACCCGATACAAAAAGTAAAAATAGTAATAGTGTTCTCATAGTTTGTGATGTTATAATATTTGTTTTCATAATGCTTTCTATTTATTCTTTTATTTTATTAGTTCCTATTAGCAGAGTAATAACTCCATTTTTCAGAGCTACAAATCTAAATTTCAGAACTAGGTTCTCAACTCATAACTCATAACTTCCCTACAGCGCTCTAATCAACTCCTGCAATTTCTCTTTCTTGCTTTGCGCAATCGGAATATTGCTATTGTCTGCCATAATAACATAGCCTCCATCACTTTTAATATACGATTTCAAATACGAAAGATTAATCAAATGTGATTGATGAATACGCTCAAATCCGTGCTCGGTTAGCATTTCTTCATATTCTTTCAAAGTCTTCGATATCAAAACTGGTTTATGATTTTTGATAAAAAACTCAGTGTAATTGGCTTTGGCTTCACATCGAATAATATCAGAAACCTCAAATAAATGTATGCCATCGCTAGTTGACAAGGCAATTCGCTTGAAGTTATCTACTTTTTTTCGGATGTTTTCCAACAACAAATCAATATGATCAAACGAATTGCTTTTTCCGACTACTTCATTTATTTTGATAATTGTGTTTTGCAACTCCTCGGGATCTACAGGTTTTAGAATAAAATCGAGCGCACTGAACTTAAATGCTTTCAACGCATATTGCTCGTGAGCCGTTATAAATACAATATGCGCCGATGTTTTTCCTTTCGTCTTAGCCAATTGTTCTAGAATATCAAATCCGGTTCCGTCCGACAAATGAATGTCCAAGAAAATTACTTGTGGTTGCAACTGTTCCAACAAAGTCACCCCTGTTTTCACACTTTCGGCTTCCCCAATAATATTGATTTCATGGGTATAGCGTTGCAAAAGTGCTTTCAGCCCTTCACGTAAATGTTTATCGTCGTCAATTAGTACTGCTGTAATCATTTTTTTATTAGTTGTGAATTTTGAATTTTGAGTTTTGAGTTAATTTAATAATTCAAAACTCATAACTCATAACTTTTTATTGTATGTATTGTATTGGCAATCGCAAGGTAACAATTGTCCCATTATTTTCAATTATTTCTATTTGAGCCGATTTTGATATGGTGGCTTCCATAATTTCCAAACGCTTTTTGGTAATTTCCAGTGCCATCGATTGATGGGCTTGTACCGAATGTTCTTTCATCTGTTTTGATTTAGAGATTCCAATGCCATTATCGGTTATCGTGCAGACCAATTGCTGATTATCTACATCAAATGACACCTCAATTTTTCCGTTACTTTCTTTCGGAACCAATCCGTGTAAGATGGCATTTTCTACAAAAGGTTGTATTAAAAGAGGAGGTAAGCCCATATTGAATTCCACTTTATCTGATGATTGTATGGAGAATTCAAACTTGTTGTGAAAACGCAATTGTTCCAGTTCTAAATAATTTTGCAAGCTTTCAATTTCTTTGTCGATAGGAATTAAAGAACCTTTAGAATATTCTAAGGTCAATCGCATTAACTTTGAAAATTTTGATAAATATTTTAATGCCGAATCGGTACCATTTTGTACAATAAAACTCGAAATCGATCCCAAGCAATTAAATACAAAATGCGGATTCATCTGCAAATGCAGGGCTTTTTGTTCATATTCTGCTACTTCTTTTTGCAAAGTTAAGCGTCGTTTTACTTGTCGTCGGTTAAAAATTAAGAAAATTAAACCAATGAAGAGCAAAATTCCAACAATGGAAAATAAAGTAATTAGTCGTTGCGATTTGTTCTTTTCGTTCAATAATGCTTCTTTCTTTTGGTATTCAAAATCCATTTCGGCACGAACAAACTTTTTATTATTCTCCAAATTATTAAGGCTGTCACGTGCGATGATGTAGTTTTTGTAATGGACTAAAGATTGTTGATGATTGTTTTGCAATTCATACAGTTCACTCAACAATTTCTCTGAGTGATAAGTTTGATCTAATACGCCAATCTCGTGTGCATAAGCTAGTGATTTGGTTGCAAAAGTCATGGCTTCGCTATATTTTTTTTGGTCGCAATACAATTGTCCTAAATTGTATAAAGCGAGCGATGCACCAAATTTATTGCTAATTTCTTCATACAATTGCAATGAAATATTGTAGTAGGAAATTGCCTGACTTGCATTGTGTTGTTTTTTGTAATAATCGCCCAAATAATTATTTAAAAGTGCAAACCCCCGCTTGTTATCTATTTTTTCAAACCCTTTTTTAGCTTTGGTGTAGTAGTGTAAGGCAGTTGCAAAATTGTTTTGCTCAAAATAAATAACTCCAATGTTGGTCATCGTTACTGGAACTGTTTGCTCGCCGATTTCCTCTTGAATTTTTAATGCTTTTTGGAAATATTCAAGTGCTTTAGTAGGGTTGAGTTGCGATTTATAGACTACACCAATATTATTGTACGCTTTCGATATACTATTTTTGTCCCCGATTTCTAGATATAATTTTAGTGCCTTTTGATAATTTTCTAATGCCACATAATAGTTCCCTTCCTGAGAATATATAACACCCAAACTTGCCAACGAACGCGCCAAACCATTTTTTATTTTTTTGTTTTCTCCGACTTTTTCTATTAATTTTTCAAATTCAGTTTTGGCTTTATTGAAATAGTCTGATGCATTTTTATAATTTCCTAAAATGATATTGGCATTTCCTTGATTAATATAAGAAGATGCTAAACCAAAGCGATTGTTTGTTTTTTGAGACAAAATCGTCGCTTTTGAAGCATAGAAAGCAGTCGAATCGGGATTGATTTCCTTAAAGTTATTAGCTAAGGTGTTATATAGGGTAACTTTAGTAGTATCGGCTTTAGCTACTCGAAGCACTCTTTTTAAACTATCAAGAGCAGTAGTTTGTGAATAACCAATACTCGTAAAAGTTAGGGTCAAAAAGAGTGTTGCAATGGAAATCGTTTTTTTCAAAATGAGATGTTTTAACTTATCATAACAAAGATAGAATAAGTTTTTACTCGATTTTGCGTAAACTATTGATATTGGTATTTCGTTTATTATTTCAATAGTGTGGTTTATTATTCACACAGGAGTTCTTTTTTAAGAATAAAAAAATGATATATTTATTTATATTTTCATATCATCTCTGTTTTTTAAATAATTATCATCGATATTAATTATTTGTTGATAATTTCTTAAAGGGGATGTTTGAATAGGTTTAATTATCCTTTTAAGTTAAGTGAAAATTAAGGTTAATAATTTCAAGTTGTGAACTTAATTTATACTTTTGCTTAGTAGAAACAAGTAATTTATTTGTTATATTTTATAAGTAATGAATTTTAAATCGTACCTTTAGTAAAGATGAATAAAAAAAGTAAAATCATAGTAGTTTTAGTTGTTTTGGTTGTGGTAGGTTATTTCACTTTACTCTTAGTGAAAGATTATATGGTAAATAATCTTGGAAAACGGGATGTGAAATCGGAGGCAGCTGCTTTTACACTAAAATCAAAAGACATTATTGCAGAATTTACTGCAAATGCTGATGCGGCCAACAAAAAATATCTTGAAAAGCCTGTTGCTGTCTCGGGAGTAGTTTCGTCGGCAAAAGAAAAAGAAGTTATTCTTGACGGAACGGTAAACTGCGGCTTTACAGTAGCTGATGCTTCAATGAAAGAAGGACAATCGGTTACTATTAAAGGTAGAGTAGTGGGATATGATGACCTTTTAGGTGAGTTAAAATTAGATCAATGTTCTATAAATAAATAATTAAAAAATGAAATTACCAAAAATCGCGCTGTCGTTATTTTTTATTTTTTGCTTTGGTTTTGCCAACGCTCAAGATGATTTGATGAACGAATTAAATGCCACAAAATCAGACAAAAAAGAAATTTCGTCTGCCGCTTTCAAAGGATTGCAAGTAGCCAATATGCAATCTACAAAATTGCCACAACAAGGCGAGTTTTATTTTCTAGTGTCTCACCGTTTTGGAGATATTACAAATGGGCTAAACAACTTTTATGGATTGGATAATGCCTATACTAAATTTGGCGGTATTTATGGAGCGACCAATTGGTTGTCAATTGGATTGTCTAGACATACCTATCAAAAAACCTATGAATTGGCGGCTAAATATAAATTTGCGAATCAATTAGACGGAGGATTTCCAGTAACTATTGTGGGATATAATACTATGGATATTAGAAGCGATTTAAAAACCGATTTATATCCAGACTTGAGAGCTAGCGATCGATATGCATACACGACACAATTGATTGTTTCAAGAAAAATAAACAATGCATTGTCTGTAGAAATAAATCCTATTTTGGTTCACAAAAATTTGTATGATGAACTTACTGAACAAAAAGATACGTATTTACTTGGAACAGGTGCTCGATGTAAAGTTTCTAAGAGATTAAGCATTAACTTGGATTATGCAGCTCGATTGAATCTGCCAGAAGGATATAACAATTTTTACCATAATCCATTAACGTTAGGTTTAGATATTGAAACGGGTGGACACGTATTTCAGTTAGTACTTTCTAACAGTCAAACGATGAATGACGTTGCTTACTATACCTCAGCGACAGGAATTAGTGGAGGAAAACAGATTTTCTTTGGATTTAACATGTACCGAGTTTTTTAATAAAATAGATATGAAAAATATAAAATTATTTACTGTAGCGCTTGTATTATCAGGAATTACATTCTTTATTTCTTGTGATTCACGTACATTACAAGATTTAAAACCAGCCGTTGCGGCAACTAGTGTTAGTTATACTAATGAAATTAAACCTATTTTGGATAACAAATGTATAAATTGTCATGCTGGAGGGAATACTTTTCCCGATTTAGACACGTATGATAACGTTGTTAATTATCAAAAAGGAATTGGACCAAATGGATATAATAGTGGGAATGGAACCTTAACTACTGCTAGTTTGTTGTGTAGTGTTCAGTCTGGTTCATGTACTTCGCAGAGAATGCCCAAAGGCGGTGCTCCCTTATCTGACGCTAGTATTACCGAAATTAAGGATTGGATTGAAAACAATTATAAACCATAATAATTAAAATTTAATATCATGAAAAATATAATAATAACGCTTATTTTTTTAGCAGTAACAACCATTGGATTTTCTCAAAAAATGATGACTCGTTCTGGAGAGATTAAATTTGACGCAACCGTACCAGGCGCTATGGATCCTGTAGTAGCAACTAGTAATACCGTTTCCTCGATTTTTGATAAAGCCACCGGAGAACTTGTAGTACAAGGATTGGTAAAATCATTCAAATTCAAATCGCCTTTAATGGAGGAACATTTCAATGAAAACTATATGGAAAGCGATAAACTTCCAAAAACAAGTTTCAAAGGTAAAATTGTAGGATATGATGGAAAATCGGGAAGTTACGATGTAGACGGTGACTTAACGATTCACGGCGTAACCAATAAAGTTAAAACAAAAGTTACTGTATCAAATACAGCTGGAAAAGTGGGAGTAGCTGGAACATTTACGGTTAAATTAAAAGATTATAAATTGGATGTTCCTGCCATGGC
Source organism: uncultured Flavobacterium sp. (assembly GCA_964610785.1). Taxonomy (GTDB): domain Bacteria; phylum Bacteroidota; class Bacteroidia; order Flavobacteriales; family Flavobacteriaceae; genus Flavobacterium. The sequence continues at coordinate 11,832 of CAZSZH010000021.1, forward strand.
AAAGAAAACATTGGCAGAAACAGCTAAAATTTCATTAAAATTAGAATTAGAAGATAAAAAATAAAAACAATAAAACGCTAAACAATAAATTATGAAAAATAATTACAAATTAATCGTAATAGCACTTTTATTCAGCTTTGCAACATCAATTAAGGCACAAACGGCGGGAACAATGTCGTTTGCGTTTAGTGATATTAATCCAGGTTCTGGATGGTACTCAAATAAAACAAACCTTCATGTCTTGGCTGTTTGGATTGAAAGCTGTACAACTTGTGGAGCAGGTACTACCGTTGGAACTTCTACTTTTGTTAGAACCAAAATAAGAAACGTTGGAGGAGGAACCGATGATCATTTACCTACGTGGATGGCTAAATGTGGTTGTGGTAGCGCTACTTATGGCTACCAAAGTGCCCTTGATGCAGCATGTAATATTGCTAATGCTGCAACTACGGGTGCAACATTAAGCACATTTGGTGCACATTCTATCACTTGGGATGGTAAAAATTCGGCTCAAACTACGCTGTTGCCAGATGGAAATTATAGAGTTTGTATTCAAGAAACTTGGGGTCATGGTTCATCAACTGTAACACGATATTTTCCATTCGTAAAAGGACCTAATGCCTATACAAATACAACTGATGTTGCTGCTGATACTCATTTCACCGGTATAACTTTAACATGGACACCAACATTAACCTCAGAGACGTTTACTAAAGAAGTAAATTTTGTTGTGTATCCTAACCCAACTAAAGGATATATAAATGTAGATTTTAAAAGCAATGTAAAAAGTATTAAAATAGTTGATGTTTTAGGAAAAGAAGTTTTCAATGAAGAGACTAAAGATGCTACCGCGGATACTTCTAAAAAGATTGATTTATCAAGTTTTACAAATGGTGTGTACATTGTAACGGTATCTGATAATGATGGAAATTCATCAACACAAAGAGTTATTTTAGATAAATAAATTTCAATTCCAAATATAAAATATAAAGCATCCATTTTAGTGGATGCTTTTTTTTATCAATATTTTCAATTCTTTACCATTTAACAATTTTTCTTTTTAGGTGAAAAAAGTTATCTCAAGTTTGCCGACTATTTTATTTGCTATAACGTAATAAAATTACAAATTTGAGTTATGTTCATCAGCACCCTGAATGACTCTATGACCTTCATCTTCAAATTAATTTAGTTGGATTCTGTAATAATTGATTTTAATCCTTTAGTTTCAAATACTTGATAATTACCATTTTCATCCGAATAAATTAAATAGGCTTCGATTTCGGGATGTTTAGAGAAGTATATTTTTGCTTTTTCTAATCCCATTACTAAAATTCCAGTTGCTGTTGCATCAGAAGTAATACATTTTTTTGAAAAAATCGAAGCACTTAATAAATTATTTTTAGTTGAATATCCCGTTTTAGGGTCAATATGATGCGCATATTTTACTCCATTTTCAATAAAAAATCTTCTATAATTGCCAGAGGTTGCAATTGCTAAATTTTCTAATCTAACGCTTGCTTTTATAGGATTTGAGGAATTTTTATTATCTACAGGTTGCTCTATTCCAACCATCCAGTATTGTCCATTTGGTTGCTTACCTTTAGCATAAACTTCGCCTCCAATTTCAACTACAAAAGAACTAATTCCCTTACTGACTAAAAAATCTGAAATGACATCAACAGAATAACCTTGTGCAAAAGCATTAAAATCTAACTGAACTCTTGGGTCTTTTTTGATGACTTTGTTGTTTTTTAAAGAGATTAAGTTAAAACCAACAAAATGTAATATACTATCTACTTCTTTTTTATCTAATTTTTGTCTCTTACCAGGACCAAAACCCAAGGCATTGGTTATTGGAAATACCGTTGGATCGAAAGCTCCATTCGTATCCTTCCAAATAACTTTAGCTTTCTCAAAACAAACCTTAAAATAGTTGTCAACTATTACATCTTTGTCATTTCGATTTATTCTCGAAATTATGGAGCCTGGGTCATAAGTAGAAACAGAGTTTTCGAACTCTGCCAAAATCATATTGATTTCAGGTTGAAGATTTCTATTTTGCTCATCGTAATATGTAATGTGGTATGTAGTTCCTTGAGCCTCTCCCTGAATTATAGTGGGTTCAATTTGAGAATAAGTTACACTTGAAATTAAGATCAAGATAAAAGTTATAATATTTTTTTTCATATCAAATTTATTTGCATTTAATTGTTGGAAATGAATAACGATATGCACCTCCTAATTTTTTGAAAGTCTCCTTATCTGCACAGGCACTTTTTGTTTGCTTCAATTCAATTTTACATTGACTTCTTTTTAAGTAATAGTGCGGTTCATATTCATCTATTTTAATGGCCTCATCGAGGTCTTTAATAGCTTCTAAATATCTTTTATTAGCAATTTTTAGTAACCCTCTTTGAAAATAGGCTTGATCATTTTTAGAATTTAAAACGATTACCTGATTCAAAGCAGATTCAGCTTCTTTAGGTTTTGAAAGTTTTAACTTAAGCAATGCAGTTCTATAAAGAGCATTTTCATTTTTAGGGTTTAATTCTATAGCTTTTGTATATAATTTTAGCGCTGTCGAATAATTTTTGAAAAGCTCATTTAATCGTGCTTTTTTATATAAAGTAATGTCATTATAATTTGATGTACTATCAGAGTTATATTCTGTCAAGAGCATCATATATTTTGAATACTCTTTACATTCTATTAAATCATTTTCATCTATTGCAATAGCTTTTTTATAGTCAAGAAAAGCAGCTTTGTAATCATGAAGTTCTTCTTTTATTTTAGCTTGAATATAATAATTATTGACAAAAGAAGAATCTAGTTGAATCGCAATATTTGAATCACTTAAAGCTCCGTTGATGTTTTTCATATATAATTTCACTAAGGCTCTTTCTCCGTAGGATTCCGAATTATCAAAACGTATTTTTAATGATTTATTAATGTCTTCAAGTGCTTGGTCATATTCTTTAGTTCTCTTTTTATATCTCGACCTCGCTAAATAGGCATCGCAATTAGAAGTATCTAGCATGATAACTTGGTTGTAATCTGCAAGGGCACCAATAGTATCATTTATTTTTTCTCTTGTCATCGCTCTAAAAAAATAACTATCTGCAAGTTTTGGGTCAATTTGAATTTGTTTAGTAAAATCCGCAATAGCTCCCATATAATCATGGATAATTTCTTTCGTTAAGCCTCTGTCATTATATGCAGAAGAATCGTTTGGAAATGTTTTTATCAATTTATCCAAACATTCAATTGAACCTTTGTAGTCTTTAACATAATATTTTTGTAAAGTACAGTCTTTAAGTTCTTCTTTTAAAGTTTGTGCGAATGAAATTGTTAGAATATTTAAAAAAACTGTGGCAAAAAATAGTTTCTTCATAGCTCTCGATTTTATTAAACAAAAATAAGTCAAATTTAATAGGTAGCATTTTAAATTTTGATTAAAATCAACCTATACCAAGTAAGCAAAATAAATGACTTTTATCATTTCGCAATCGATTTCGTTTTCATAAATTTACCTCAAATTAAATTTTTGTCTTATGAGTACTGCGTATACCCTTTCCGTTAACAATACAATAAGTTTTGATTTAACCGAAAATGATCTTAAAAATTTAGATGCCATTAGTTTAGAAAATAATAAATTCCATGTGCTGAAAGAACACAAACCGTACAAAGCAGTAATTGTTTCCGCTGATTTTCTGTCCAAAAAATATACCATTAAAGTCAACAACAACAACTATGAAGTGGCTATTGCCGATACTTTAGATATGTTGATTAAAAGCATGGGAATTGAGCGTGGTAGAACTAAAGTTGTGAATGCAATCAAAGCGCCAATGCCAGGATTGATTCTAGAAATTAGTGTTGCAGTTGGTCAAACGGTGAAAGAAAACGACCCATTATTGATATTGGAAGCTATGAAGATGGAAAATAGTTTCCTATCGCCACGTGATGGCGTAATAAAATCAATTGCTGTAGAAAAAGGGAATGCCGTAGATAAAGGACAATTGTTAATTGAATTCGAATAATAGAACACAAAATTTGCCACGAAGGCGCAAAGACACAAAGAATTAAAAAAAACTTAGCGACTTAGTGTCTTAGCGGCAAAACAATTATATATGTATGAAAAAAATAACCAAAATATTAGTTGCCAATCGCGGTGAAATAGCCATTAGGGTAATGAAAACTGCAAAGAAAATGGGCATTAAGACGGTCGCGGTTTTTTCTACTGCGGATAGAAATGCACTTCACGTAAAATATGCCGACGAGGCTGTTTGCATTGGTGAAGCAGCTTCAAGTCAATCGTATTTACGTGGTGATAAAATCATTGAAGTTTGTAAAAAACTTGGCGTAGATGCGGTTCACCCCGGATACGGATTTTTAAGTGAAAATTCTGCTTTCGCAGAAGAATGTGAAAAAAATAATATCATTTTCATTGGTCCCAAATCGAAAGCCATCGAAATGATGGGAAGTAAATTAGCGGCCAAAGAGGCGGTGATGAAATACAATATTCCAATGGTTCCCGGTATTGATCACGCCATTACCGATATTGAAGAAGCGAAAAAATCAGCAAAACATGTAGGATTTCCTATTTTGATTAAAGCTTCTGCAGGTGGCGGTGGAAAAGGAATGCGTGTCGTAGAAAGAGAAGAAGATTTTGTTTCTCAAATGGATCGAGCAATTAGTGAAGCAACTTCTGCTTTTGGCGATGGTTCTGTTTTTATTGAAAAATATGTAACCAAACCGCGTCACATTGAAATTCAAATTATGGCGGATAGTTTCGGAAATGTATTGCATGTTTTTGAAAGAGAGTGCAGTGTTCAACGACGTCATCAAAAAGTAGTAGAAGAAGCACCTTCTTGTATTTTAACTCCTGAAAAACGGAAAGAAATGGGCGAAGCTGCTGTAAAAGTTGCCCGCGCCTGTGATTATTTGGGTGCAGGAACGGTTGAGTTTTTAATGGATGATCAACACAATTTCTATTTCTTAGAAATGAATACGCGTTTGCAAGTAGAACATCCGGTTACCGAAATGATTTCTGGGTTGGATTTAGTGGAACTGCAAATTCGTGTCGCTCGTGGTGAAGAACTCACAATCAAGCAAGAAGATTTGGTAATTCATGGTCATGCGATGGAGCTTCGTGTATATGCAGAAGATTCTATGAATGACTTTCTGCCTAACGTTGGTTTTTTAAGTACTTATAAACTGCCAGAAGGTGAAGGAATTCGAGTGGATAATGGTATTGAAGAAGGAATGGATGTGCCAATTTACTACGATCCAATGTTGTCTAAATTGGTTACTTACGGCAAAACTCGTGAAGAAGCCATAGAGTTAATGATTAAAGCTATCGACAACTATCATGTAGAAGGTGTAGCAACCACATTACCTTTCGGAAAATTTGTAATGGAGCACGAAGCATTCCGTTCTGGTGATTTTGATACGGGTTTCGTGAAAGCGTATTACAATCCTGAAAAAATGAAAGCGAATCTCGATACAGAAGCAGAAATTGCTGCGATGATCGCTTTGCAACAATATCTAGCAGATAAAAAAATCCTACGATTGCCAATTGAGTAAAAGTTTCAAAATAATGCCACAAAGACACGAAGACTCTAAGTTTTAAAAATTAATTATTGAAAATTTCGTTTAATTATTTGATGTTATATAATGAAGTTAAAATTAAAAAATCTTTGTGACTTAGCGCCTTTGTGGCAAAAAAAATAAAAATATGGAAGATAAAATAAAAATATTAAACGATAAAATTGCCCTTGCCAAATTAGGTGGTGGGGAGAAAAGAATAGCCAAACATCACGAAAAGAAGAAACTAACGGCTCGTGAGCGTGTAGAATATCTTATGGATGAAGGTTCTTTTGAAGAAATCGGAATGTTGGTAACCCACAGAACAACCGATTTCGGAATGGAAAAAGAAATCTATTATGGTGATGGTGTGATAACAGGTTACGGAACCATTAATGGTCGAGTAGTGTATGTTTTTGCGCAAGATTTTACGGTTTTTGGAGGCGCTTTATCAGAAACTCATGCCGAAAAAATTTGTAAAGTAATGGATATGGCTTTAAAAAGTGGTGCACCAATGATTGGATTGAATGATTCGGGTGGCGCTCGTATTCAAGAAGGTGTTCGTTCTTTAGGAGGCTATGCGGATATTTTCTATAGAAATGTACAATCCAGTGGTGTAATTCCTCAGATTTCCGCTATTATGGGACCTTGTGCTGGCGGTGCGGTATATTCGCCTGCGATGACCGATTTTACCATGATGGTGGAAGGAAATAGTTACATGTTTGTTACCGGACCCAACGTGGTCAAAACCGTTACCAACGAAGAAGTGTCTTCAGAAGAGTTGGGTGGCGCCAGTACGCATTCTACCAAATCGGGTGTAGCACATATTACTTCACCAAACGGCATTGAATGTTTGGAAGATATTAAAAAATTGTTGAGTTACATACCTCAAAACAATAGAGAAACTACTCCGAAATTGCCTTATGTTACTAATGATGAGGTTCGTGAAAAATTAGATACACTTGTTCCTGATAATGCGAACAAACCTTACGATATGCACGATGTTATTGACAACATCATTGATGAAGATTCGTTCTTTGAAATCCATAAAGATTTTGCAGAAAATATTGTAGTTGGTTTTGCTCGTTTAGGAGGAAGAAGTATCGGAATTGTAGCCAATAATCCTAAGTTTTTAGCTGGATGTTTGGATGTGAAATCGTCTATTAAAGGGGCACGATTTGTTCGATTCTGCGACTGTTTCAATATTCCGTTGTTAGTATTGGAAGACGTTCCTGGATTTTTACCCGGAACGGATCAAGAGTGGAATGGCATTATTGTTCATGGCGCTAAATTATTGTATGCTTTTAGCGAAGCAACGGTGCCAAGAGTTACCGTAATTACACGTAAAGCTTATGGTGGCGCGTATGACGTAATGAACTCCAAACACATTGGTGCTGATATGAATTTTGCCTGGCCAAGTGCGGAAATTGCGGTTATGGGTGCTAAAGGAGCTTCTGAAATTATCTTCAAAAAAGAAATTAGCGAAGCCGCCGATCCAGCAGCAAAATTATTAGAAAAGGAAGCCGAATATGCAGCATTATTTGCTAATCCCTACACTGCAGCCCAACGCGGATTTATTGATGAAGTCATCTTGCCTAAAGATACCCGCAGAAAATTACTTAAAGCGTTCAGCATGTTAGAAAATAAAGTAGTCGATACTCCTAAACGAAAGCACGGAAATATTCCGTTGTAATACTTTTTTACAAATTGGAAACCGTCTTATTGCAAAACAAGACGGTTTTTTTTATGCTCAAAATGTTGGTAGTGACAAAAAAAGTAAATAATTTGCGTAGTCAAATAAACGCATCAAGTTGAGGACATATAAGCAATTAATCTTCTAATTGATGTTAATTAACAGAAAGCGATAAAGAAATGGACAAAAGTATAGAGGCTAAAATAGAAAGTTTTTTCAGTAAAACGTCGAAATGGCAAAACGAATATTCTGAACTAAGAAAACTTATTCTTGAATTTGGACTTAAGGAAGAATATAAATGGATGCATCCCTGTTATTCTTTGCAAGGAAAAAATGTGGTGTTAATTCATGGCTTCAAAGACTATTGTGCGCTTTTATTTTTTAAAGGGGTTCTGTCTAAAGATAAAATGGGATTGTTAATTCAACAAACTGAAAATGTTCAAGACAGACGGCAAATGCGTTTTACAAGTCTTTCGGAAATTATAGCACTTAAAGAAGCCATTAAAGACTACATTCAAGAGGCTATCGAAATTGAAAAATCAGGTGTAAAAATTGAATTCAAAAAGACCGATGAATTCAAAATGGCTGATGAATTTGAACAAGTTTTACAAGATAATCAAGAATTAAAAACTGCATTTCAAGCGCTTACACCGGGAAGACAAAGAGCGTATTTGTTATATTTTGCTGCACCCAAACAGTCTAAAACAAGAATGTCTAGAATTGAAAAATGCATTCCAATGATACTAAAGGGTAAAGGTTTGGATGATAAATAACATCATGACAAACCTTATTTTTTTTTTTAAATAATGTTTATTGCAAACCAAAATCCAGTCTTTTAAGCTGGATTTTTAGTTGTATTGGAAAATTATTTTACTTCTGAACTTTCAACTTTTACTTTGCCTTGATGTTTTTTGTCTACCACAAGCATCAAAAAAGGTCTCATAGTGAAAGTAGTTTTGCTTCCTCGTTTTATCTTATATTTAAGGACAATGTTTTTTCGAACTTTAGTCAAACTTTCAGGAATTAATGCTGTTTCTACATCGGTTTCTTTTTCAGTAAATGCAATGACATATTGTTTTGTGAAATCAATAATTGTTGGTTTTCCATCAGCTCCCATAACTGCTGCTGCACCAAACAAATTGTCAAAATCTGCGTGAGAAGTAATTTTTGCCTCGACAAAATGATCACCTTTAAACGTGTTTTTTTACAAAATAATGTTCAGCGATGGTATATGGAACATCATTTTGTACTGACGTAGTATGGCTTTTGGTTGCACTAACAGAAGACTTATATTGATTGCCAGAATCTTTTATTGTAATTATCCTATTACAAGAAATTAGAATAGTACAAATGGTTAATGCAGCGATTAAAATTTTCATTTTCCTATCTTTTTTGAATTTTTTAAAACAAAAAGCATTCCTATATTTTTGTTGCTATAAAAATACCTAATTTCAATGAGGTATGAATTAAAAGAAAGTTAAAAACATCGATAAAAAGCATTTTATTCCTAAATTGCGCCTCCTTAAAAAGTGCGGCATTGTACTTTTAGATTAAATACTTACTTATGAAATTCTTTAAAATTTTTATCATATTTGCGTTGTTTTATAATACTACTGTTTTTTCTCAAAAGATTATTAAGCACAAAATAAAAAGTGGGGAATCTATTTTAGGACTTGCATTAAAATATAAAGTATCTGAGAAAAGTATCTATGAGTTGAATCCGAAAACCAAAGGAGCAATTTTGAGTTTGAATCAAGAAATTAAAATTCCCAATAAAAATTTTAAAGAAAAAGAAAAAAAATCAAAAAAGGACAAAAAGGAATTAATAGTTGAAAAAAAAGAAGGGAAAGATTCAAAAAACGATAGTAAAGGTCAATCGTCTATAGAATCATCCCCAAAAGAGACGACTACAATTCATGTTGTTTTACCCAAAGAAACATTATATAGTCTTTCCAAACAATACGGAATAACTATGGAAACACTTTGTGAGATGAATCCGGAGTTGAAGACAAGTAATTTGAAAAAAGGAGCTAAAATTAAGGTGCCTAACAATTTAATTTCAAAAGATAAAGTACCTAATGATAAATCGGGTTCAACTGATAAAAGTGAAGTTACCCAAAAGGACGATGTAGTTTCTAATGTAGATGTGATACATAAAGTGCTTCCGAAGGAGACATTATATCGAATTTCTAAACAGTATGGAGTGACTGTTGCCGATTTGGAAAAATTAAATCCTGGTATTGAAAACGGACTTCCCGTAGATTATCTTTTGGTAATAAAAAAAGGAATTCAAAGAGCACCTGAAGAATTAAATGATTCAATTGCTAATCTACCTGGTGACGAGGAAGTTGATCTTAAGAATATCCCTGCTGGAAATTTAGCTAAAGCCGATTTTTTAATTGAAAAAGCTTCCGAACATCTTGGAACCCATTATCGAGCTGGAGGAACCACAAGTGCAGGATTTGATTGTTCGGGATTGATGTTCAATACTTTTAAAAATGTAAATATGACATTACCGAGGTCTTCTTATGAAATGGCAACGTATGGTGTGAAAATTAACAAAGCACATGCTCAAAAAGGCGATTTGATTTTCTTTGCTACTTTCGGACACCGAAGAATTAGTCATGTAGGTATGATTACCGAGGTTTCTAAAGATGGCGAAATTAAATTTATTCATTCCTCAACAAGTACCGGAGTTATTATTTCATCTACAAAAGAGCCCTATTATACTAGAACTTTTGTTCAAATAAATAGAGTGATTACAGAATAATTACGTTTTTTCAATTTTGAATTTAAACCCGATTCCGTGAAGATTTTCAATAGTAATTCCATCTTCATTGGCTATTACTTTTCGTAATCGAGAAATAAAAACATCCAAGCTTCTACCCATAAAATAATCATCATCTCCCCAAAGAGATTTTAAAATCTCCTCTCGTTTAAGAACAACATTTTTATTTTCTAAAAACAATTTTAGTAAGTCCGATTCGCGTTGCGTGAGTGAGATTTTTTCCGAATCTGAATAAATTAGGTAGTTTTTGCTGTCAAATTGATATTGACCAAGGGCGTAAATACCTTTGCTTACTATTGAATTTTTTTGAGAACGTTTTAAAAAGATTTCAATTTTTAATATGAGCTCTTCAATACTAAATGGTTTTATCAAATAGTCATCTGCACCTAGGCGTAATCCTTTAAGTCTATCTTCTTTTAATGTTTTCGCTGAAAGAAAGATAATAGGCACCTGTGAGTTGATTTTACGAATGTTTTCTGCTAATTCAAATCCATCCATTTTAGGCATCATTATATCTAAAATGCAGATATCGAAAGATTCTGATTTAAATGTTTTTAAGGCAAGTGAACCATCAGAACAATGAGTGACGTTATAATGTTGATTTAAATTGTCTATGGTTAAAAATGCCAGAGTTTCATCGTCTTCTGTATATAGAATTTTATATTTTGTCATGCGTTTGGTCTTGATATTAGAATTGTAATGGTTATTCCTTTCTCCTTATTATTATGAGCATCTATTTTCCAATGGTGTTCATCGCAAATTTTTTTCACATAATACAATCCCAATCCAAAACCATTTACATCATTACTTTTACTGCTGGAAATTCGATAAAACTTATCAAAAATAAAATTTATATTTTTGGGTAAAATACCAATTCCATTATCACTAAAATTTAATTTTAATCCATTATTTTCTTCGATTACAGAAATATTTATTTCGGGAATATCTTCACAATATTTTACGGAATTATCTAATAAATTATAGACGATATTGGTAAAATGAAATTCATCAGCACGAATAAAAAACGCTTTTTCATTGTGTATTGAAACGATTAAATTTGGATGCTTTAGTTGCATGTTTTCGACCACATTTCTGATGATTGGAATGATTGAAACTTCACTAAACTCCATTTTCATTGGTGTATTATCAGATTTAGCAATCGTCAGAATTTGCTCAATGTGGCTGTTTAGTTTTGCACTCTGGTTGATAATGATTTCTGTATATTTTTCTAATTTCTCATCATTTTGAATAGCATCTTGTTTGCTCAAATAATTAGAAGCAAGTAGGATAGAGGATAAAGGCGTTTTAAATTCATGTGTCATATTATTAATGAAATCGCGTTGAAGTTCAGAATATTTTTTTTGCTGTATTATAGTATAAATGGAATATACATATACTAACAGGATTATGATTAATGCAAAAGAAAGAATGAACCAAAATCGAAGCGAACTAAATAAGTAGGTAGTTTCATTTGGAAAACGAATCGCAAAATAATAGACTAAATTTTTATGTTTTGGGAAATATATGGTTCTTTTCTGTGGCGACTTATCCGTTAACGAGATATAATTTCCATAAACCATTTCGTCACTTTGACAATTATACATTGCATATTCAAAATCGGTATTGATGTTAAACTTAGTAAACTCAGTCCTTAAATAATATTCGAGTATTGCTGGTTCAAATTCATTATCAACATTGGCAATGTAATAGTCGTTTGCAATTTTTTTTATTGGATTGGCAGAGGGTAATTCAGCGGAAGTTCCTTTATATAATTTTTTTACCACTTCCAAAAGTGCGCTATTGGCTTTTTGTGAAAACTTCTTTTCCTCCAAATTGAAGGCTTCTTTGGTCCAAAGCAATTGTGCAATTAATATTCCTATAGTTGCTACAAGTCCGAGAACAATGACAATATTAAGTTTTTTGGTTTTCAATTAAGTTAATTTTAAATTTTTCTATGATGCAAAATCCATCTTCAAAATGTAATATTACTAAAAAAAAGAATAGTATTTCATCGTTAACAAGTCATTAACAAACATTTGAAATTGCTTAACACGAGCCTAAATGATATTGAAATACTTTTGGATGGTTCGAACTAATGAACACAATCAAAAACTATTTTTAACCTTTAAAAAGAAAAAATTATGAAAACATTAAAATTTACATTAATGGGATTGACCTTAGGATTAATGTCTTTCTCAATCACACCTATTCAAAAAAATGGATTGATGAAATTTCTTACTACCAGTTCTATTACATGGAAAAATGAAATTGTTGAAGTAGGAGAAATTGCACAAGGAACGCCTAAAGTTATTGAGTTTGAATTTAAGAACACAGGCAATAAAGTTGTCGTAATTACAGATGTTAAACCAGGATGTGGTTGCACAAACGCAGATTATACCAAAGATTCGATTGCACCTGGAAAGATAGGATATGTAAAAGCCACTTTCAATGCAGCTAATGTCGGGACATTTTCTAAAAATGTGACTGTATTTACTACCGCAGAAGAAACACCAAAAGTACTAACCTTTAAAGGAACAGTCATTAGTAAAAAGTAGAATTTCCGAGATGTAAAAAAACTCCAAAGCATTTCTGTTTTGGAGTTTTTTGTGTTTTAAAACGAGGATTTTAATTTCTGATAGACATTCTATATTTCTCCATGCGCTCTTTACGTTCTTCAATATATTTTTTGTACTTTATCTTTTGATCAGCATTTAGATATGTATTGATGGTTCTATCTGTTTTTTCATTAATAGCATCTACCTCCTTAATCTTTTCTTCGTTTGAAATTTCACTTTTGGTTACAACAGAAATGTTCTTAGCACCGATTTCAATTTCTTTTCTAATTACAATAGCTTGTAAATCATCTAAACTTAAATCTTTGATCAGTTTTTCGATACTTTTATTTAGATTTTCTACTCTTTCTTTTTCAATTTCCTCGGGACTTTTATTTTTTCCAAAATTGTTGGTGTTTTGCATACTTTGCGGATTTCTGTTCATTCCACCGCGGTTCATTCCGTTTCCCATTCCACCACCATACATTCCGCCTCCACCATATTGAGCAGAAATTACATTAAAAGATAGTAGTATGAAACTAATGGTTACAAGGTTTTTTAATGTTTTCATTTTAAATAATTTGAGATTATAAAAATAACTATTTTTCTATAATTTTATACAGGCTCACCATATAAATCATATTCTGTAGCATCTGTAATTTTTACCATTACAAATTCTCCCGTTTTTACGTAGAATTTTGAGGCGTCAATTAATACTTCATTGTCGACATCTGGACTATCAAATTCCGTTCGTCCAATAAAATGTTCTCCTTCTTTTCTATCAATTATACATTTGAATGTTTGTCCAATTTTTTCTTGATTCAAATCCCAAGATATTTGTGACTGTAAATCCATAATTTCCTGGGCACGAGCTTTTTTAGTTTCCTCAGGAACATCATCCTCTAACGCAAATGCACCCGTGTTTTCTTCATGAGAATACGTAAAACATCCCAAGCGTTCAAACTTCATTTCTTTAACCCAATCGCGCATGATTTCAAAGTCTTCTTGTGTTTCGCCGGGATAACCAACAATTAAAGTAGTTCTTATGGTCATTCCAGGAACGGCTTCACGAAAATCTTTTAATAATTTAGTCGTTTTTTCTTTAGTTGTACCACGTTTCATTGACTTTAAAATTCTATCAGAAATATGTTGCAACGGGATGTCTATATAATTGCAAATTTTAGGTTCACGTTTCATTAATTCTAAAACATCCATCGGAAATCCAGTTGGAAAAGCATAGTGCAATCGAATCCATTCGATACCTTCGACTTTAGCCAAGTTTTCAAGCAATTCAGCAAGATTACGTTTTTTGTATAAGTCCAAACCGTAGTAAGTCAAATCTTGCGCAATTAATATCAATTCTTTTACTCCATTTCTAGCCAATCCTTCTGCTTCTTTCACCAATTTTTCAATAGATTGCGAAACATGTTTACCGCGCATTAAAGGAATTGCACAGAAACTACAAGGTCGGTCGCAACCTTCGGCAATTTTTAAATAGGCATAGTTTTTAGGCGTTGTCGTCAATCGTTCTCCTAGTAATTCGTGCTTGTAATCAGCGCCTAATGCTTTCAATAAAAGTGGCAATTCTGTTGTGCCAAAATATTGATCAACATTAGGAATTTCTTTTTCTAAATCAGGACGATACCGCTCCGATAAACATCCCGTTACAAATACTTTATCAACAATGCCACGCTCTTTTTTATCGGCATATTCTAAAATGGTATTTACCGATTCTGCTTTGGCATTATCAATAAATCCACATGTATTTATCACAACAATATTTCCTTCTTCCTCATGAACCACGTCTTTTCCACTAGCTTTTAATTGCCCCATCAAAACCTCACTATCATACGTGTTTTTAGAACAGCCTAGCGTAATAACATTGATTTTATTTTTCTTTACCGTTTTGGTTCTCATACCTTTATTTTATTGGGAGGCAAAATTACAATATTTAATCTGAATTTATTTCAGATTCTTTTTTTTTCCTTTTAAGAAGTAAAATTTTTCGTAATTGATTGGCAACAAAAAAAACCATACAAATTATGAATGGTTTTACGCGTCTTTAGTATCATATTCGGATTATAATTCAAACAATAAGGTTAAACTAACGGTATTATTTACCGATTTGATTCTTGCCGCATCGATTAACCCTTGCGAGAAAAATTGTTGGTTATATTCTCGTTTTGCATAGGAATAAGCCAAATCTAATTTCGTTGCGCCAAAATTATATCCTAAACCTCCTGAATATCCTGTCAAGTCACCTATTGTTTTACCATCTTTATAGGGACTTTGTTCCCAACGATAACCTCCACGGATACTGATTTTTTGAACTTTATATTCTCCACCGATTCTCACCTCATTTGATGTAGTTAATAAACTTGACATGGTTGCATTTGTATTTGAGAAATCGTTTTTTGGACCATACGAAGTACCACTGTAGTCTTTTATAGCATAATCTATACTAATTAATCCTCTTTTTCCAAAAAGGTAAGCAAAACTAGTAGTTAATTTACCAGGAGTTTGTAATTTATAAGGTTGAAAAACCATTGTGGTATTTGGATCAGTAACAAGATTACTTGTATACAACGTATTATCAACAGTTGCATTTAATCCATAACCAGATGTTGAGACTCTTTGACTCAATTCGTCGGTTAATCGATACCAAGTAGGCGATTCATAAGCTAACCCAATTCTAACTTCTTTAACGGGTTTGAATATGGTTCCTAAATTAAATGAGAATCCGCTTCCATAGGTATATAAATCGTTATTAAACCTTATTACATCTACAGTTGAACCTGTAGCATATTTTGGATTGTTATTTGTTTCAAAAAAACTACTCGATTGTCTGTAATCTAAAAAGTGCGAATTCAAATTCAAACCAAAAAACCATTTGTCCGTATACTGTCCCGAGAAGTTAAAAGCCAATTTACCATTGTACCCTGTGGTTGTAATTCTATTTTCTTGGTAGTAGTTTCCAACAGTAGCAATACCTGATGAATAAGAATTAATATTTGGATTAGTATAATTGGTAGGATCACTTGCTAAAGGAATCGGATTAATTACATAGGAATTATATCCCAAATAAGCTTGCTGTTGACTGTAAGATAAATCACTGAAATAATTATTATTTATTGTTCCCAAAGATAAACCATTGGCATAACTTAAAAAATAATTCGCAACCGAGTTATTAGGATTCGTTCCTGCAGAAAAAGTGGAATTATCTAAATTTTTAGTATTCTCATAATTTATCGTGAAAGCAAATTTTTTCCAATCGCTTTTTTTGTCATAATTATTAAAAACAAACACACCTCCCGCCTGATTTAAATCGAGCGAATTTCTTTTAGCAGAACTGTCAGTTCCAAAATAATTAGATTTATTTCCAATATTATAATTGCTTAAGCTCACTCCAACCTGATTGTTTGCAAATATTACGGATCCGGCAGGATTAACGCTTATAGCAGAAAAATCTCCACCAAGGGCACCAAAGGCACCACTCATAGCTTTAAATCTGGCAGTTCCACCTAAATCGGGTTGAGCGTAACGTAATGCATCATTAATATCCTGAGCCTGAATAGAAGTTACAGCTAAACTTACTATTGCGAAAGCAAATATTTTTTTCATTTTTATAAAAAATTATAATTAATAATTAACGTCTTCCACCGCCACCGCCACTTGATCTTCCGCCACCGCTGTAGCTTCCACCACCGCCACTATACGATCTTGGGGAAGAATTGGAACTTGACGGAGTATAGGATCTAGGTGATGCATTTGTATTTGAAGGGGTGTAGGCTCTTGGAGAAGTATAAGTACTATTTGAGTTGTTATTGTCATAACTCCTCGGGGTGTTATTATAATTTCTCGGAGTGTTATTGTAGTTTCTCGGACTATTGTAGTTTTGATTTGAATAATTTGACCTAGGATTTCCACTATTGTTAACTGAACTTCTAGGAGTAACCTGGTTGTTGTAGTTTCTTGGAACTCCGTTTACCGTATTAGATCTTCTACCAGAATAATTTCCATAACCATAACCCTCACCAATAAAATTTGAATTTCTTCTTCCACCAGAATAGGCGTAGTTATGTCCTAAATAACCGTTATTCCAACCCCAATTGTTTCCATAATACCCATACCCATAGTTACCATACCAGCTTGGAGCAAACCAATAATTCCAACCCCAATTTGGACCATACCATGAGTTCCAGCCATAACTTGGGTAATACCAACCGTTATTCCAACCCCAATAATTTCCATAATACCCTCCATAACCACTATAACCCCAATAAGAATTATTCCAACCCCAATTATTACTATAAATATTCACAGTGACATTATCTGGGTTTGAACCCCAACCCGAATAATTAGATTGGTTTTGACTTGCATTTTCATTATTGTTGGTGCTAACTTCGTTAGAAGAGTATTTCTCAACATCTGTAAAAACTTGCTGGTTGTCTTTATTTAAATTACTGAAATATTCTTTATAGTATCCACTATTCGACCGAGACTCTTCTTTTTGTTTTGGTTTTTCATTGGAACCATAAACACCATCATTATCATAGTAAGACGAATTTTGGTATGAACCACAAGAAGTTGCAATCAATGCAAAAAATCCAAGTAAAGGATACAAGGAGATTTTTTTTGTAAAAAAAGAATTAGTTTTCATATCTATAGCATTTTTATTGTTGGACAATACAAAAATAGTTAGTTTTGTCAGATAATTTAGTTAAAATTAGTTAAACAATTTTTGTGCCAAACAATTTATTATGAGTAAGAACTTAACAAAGAGAGAAGAAGACTATTCGAAGTGGTATAATGAGCTTGTAGTCAAAGCTGATTTAGCGGAAAACTCTGGGGTTAGAGGCTGCATGGTTATTAAACCTTACGGTTATGCAATTTGGGAAAAAATGCAAGCGGAATTAGATAGAATGTTTAAAGAGACAGGACATAGCAATGCCTATTTCCCTTTATTTGTTCCCAAAAGTATGTTTGAGGCAGAAGAAAAAAATGCAGAGGGTTTTGCTAAAGAATGTGCTATTGTAACGCATTACAGATTAAAAAACGATCCCGATAAACCTGGGAAGTTGATGGTTGACCCCAATGCAAAGCTGGAAGAAGAATTAATTGTTCGACCAACAAGCGAAGCAATTATTTGGAGTACCTATAAAAATTGGGTTCAATCATATAGAGATTTACCCTTATTGATTAATCAATGGGCTAATGTTGTTCGTTGGGAAATGAGAACTCGTTTGTTTTTGAGAACTGCCGAATTTTTATGGCAAGAAGGACATACAGCTCATGCAACTAAAGCTGAAGCCATTGAAGAATCTGAAAAAATGATGCATGTTTATGCTGATTTTGTTGAAAATTTCATGGCAATTCCTGTTGTAAAAGGATTGAAAACAGAAACAGAACGATTTGCTGGAGCAGAAGAAACATATTGCATTGAAGCATTGATGCAAGATGGGAAGGCGCTGCAAGCTGGAACTTCTCATTTTTTAGGACAGAATTTCGCAAAAGCATTTGACGTAAAATTTGCTAATGCTGAAGGGAAGCAAGAATATGTTTGGGGAACTTCTTGGGGAGTTTCTACACGATTAATGGGAGCTTTAGTGATGACACATTCTGATGATAACGGATTGGTATTACCTCCAAATTTAGCTCCAATTCAAGTCGTTATCGTGCCGATTTTTAAAACTGAAGAAGAATTTGAAAAGATTTCAGAAGTTGTTGAAGGTCTGGTTTCAAGGTTCAAAAAACTCAAGATTTCTGTTAAATATGATAATAGAACCACTCAAAAGCCTGGATTTAAATTTGCTGAATGGGAATTAAAAGGTGTTCCCGTTAGAATAGCCATTGGACCAAAAGATTTAGAAAATGGAACCTTTGAAGTAGCGAGAAGAGATACTTTGTCCAAAGAGGTGATTTCAAAAGAAGTAATTGTAGACCATATAAATGATTTACTGGAAACAATTCAAAATGATTTATTTAATAAGGCCCTTGATTACAGGGATAGCCATATTACAGGAGTAAACAATTTTGATGAATTTAAAGATGTTTTAGAGAATAAAGCTGGGTTTGTTTCTGCACACTGGGATGGAACTCCCGAAACAGAAGAAAAAATTAAAGAGTTGACTAAAGCTACTATTCGTTGTATTCCTTTAGATAGAGTAGAAGAGGAAGGTAAATGCATCATAACTGGCGCCAAATCAAATGGTAGAGTTTTATTTGCAAAAGCGTATTAAAAAATTATTAAAAAAAGTGCTTACTGCTATTGTGTGAATTAAAAATAGTTGTATTTTTGCACTCGCATTACAAAAATAGTGTAATGGCCCGTTCGTCTATCGGTTAGGACGCCAGGTTTTCATCCTGGTAAGAGGGGTTCGATTCCCCTACGGGCTACAAATTAGTTGTAAATAAGTTTTATAAGGTAATGATTGGTGTCTCTGTTATTATTTTATTAGTTAAAACCAAAGTAATTTTTTAAAAGTTGTGGGAGGTTTTTCTTTTTTAACTAGGAGTTTATAACAATTAAAAAAAAACAAAATGGCAAATCATAAGTCAGCTTTAAAAAGAATTAGAAGTAACGAAAAGAAAAGAGTGTTGAATAGATATCAGCACAAAACAACGCGTAATGCTATAAAGGCATTAAGATTGTCAACAGACAAGACCGATGCAGCATCTAAACTTGCAGGTGTTATATCAATGATTGATAAATTAGCGAAGAAAAATATTATTCATGATAATAAAGCTTCCAACTTAAAATCTAAATTAACAAAGCACGTTACTAAATTGTAATTATTAATTATTTTAGATTATTTATATTCTAAAAAAAGGCTTCCTATTAAAATAGGAAGCTTTTTTGTTTAATCAATTAATGAACTTAACATTTCTTTACTTATTGGTTTTGATATAAAGTCAATTACCATTGGATAAGATTTTGATTTTTCAATATCAATTGGATCTATTGTAGATGATAGAACCAAAACTTTAATATTTGGAAAAAAACTGTAATAATTTTTTTCTAAAAAAGCATCTAAAAATTCCCAGCCTCCCATAATAGGCATGTTCAAATCCAGAAAAACAAATTCAGGAAGAATTATACTTGGGTCATTTACAGCATTATTTTTTAAATTATCAAAGTAAGTTAATGCTTCTTCACCATTAGAAGCAGTATTGATTTCCTTTGAAAACTCTGCTTTTCCTATCACTTTTTTACAAAGCATTAAAGTAATTGGGTCGTCATCAATACATAAAATTTTATTAAACATATTATTTATTTTTAAATGTGATAGTAAAAGTTGTTCCAATTCCTACTTGGCTTTCTACACTTATTTTACCTCCCATAGATTCTACTTGAGATTTTACTAAATATAATCCTAATCCCTTACTATCGGGATAATCATGGAATCTTTGGTATAAACCAAATATTTTATCTTTATTTCTATCTAAATCAATACCAATTCCATTATCGGTAAATAGAATTATAGTTTCTAAATCTGTTTTTTTCGATGAGATTGTAATCTTTAATTGTTTTTTTGGATCGAAATAGCGAAGCGAATTCGTCATTAAGTTTAGTAGTATACTTTCAATATAGGATTTATTCAAATTTATTATTTCAGAATCGTGGAAATCAATTTTGATAATTGGTTTTTTTATACTTATAAGAAAACTTAATTGGCTAAAAACATTTTCAAAAACATCTTTGATAATTATATCTTCTTTTTGAATTGAAGGACTATCTTTGATAATAATTACATTAACTAAATCGTTAATCGTCTCATTTAATTGATTTGTAGATTTTGAAAAACCATTTATAATTTCTTTTAATTCTTCATTTTCAATTGGTACATCCTCAATCAAATTCAACAGTCCAGTCAAATTAGATAATGGAGCTCTTAAATTATGTGAAGTTATATACGAGAATTGTTTTAAATCTTTATTATTTTGGGTTAGTTCACTAATTAGAGATTCACGCTCCTTTTCACGCTCTTTTTCTACTGAAATATCTCTTTGAATTGAAATCCAATGTGAATGTTGATTTTCCTTATCAGTTATCGGAATAATAATAAAATTAACCCAATATTCTTCACCATTTTTTCTTGTATTTATTGATTCAAAAGAGAATTCTTCTTTTTTCTTTAAAGCCTCTTTAAGTTTAATTAATTCATTTCTTATAAGAACACCGTTCATAAAAGAACTCAAAGATGAACCAATTACTTCCTTGTCTTGATAACCAGTCATTTTTGAGAAAGCAGGATTTACATATACTATGTTAGGTAATTCAGAATTAATTCCAGTTCCTTCAGTAATAATAACACTATCTTTTGTTTGAATAATTACTGTTTCTAATAATTTTAGTCGTTGTTCTTCTTCTTTTTGTTTGGTAACATCCTGCATAGCTCCAATCATTCTCACAATGTTATCACTTTCATCTTTTACCAGAAATCCTCTATCAAAAATATATTTGTAAGAACCATCTGCACAACAAAAACGATATTCATCTTGCCATTTTTCAGATTTTTCTGCAATAAATGAATATAATTTAACAGACATTTTTAAACTATCTTCCGGATGTATTTTATCAAACCACCACTGTAAGTTTTCTCCAACATCCTCTTTTTTGTATCCAAAAATAGTTTCTATTCCTTTGTTCCAGATAAATCCTCCAGTTTTTAAATCCCAATCCCAAATTGTATCGCTAGTAGCTTTTGCAACAATGTCGTATCGTTCATTGGATTTTGTTAATTCTTCAAATTCAATTTCTAAATTATTAATATATTCTTTATTTTTATTTATTGCTATTTTAAAAAATAAAAATGCTATTAAAGCAATAATTATACTACTTACAAGAGTTATTACTAAAATATTATTGACGAAATGAAATTTAATGAAGAGAATTTGGCTTGAAAAAACCAATATTAAAATGACTAGAAAATAAATAAAAAACGTTTTGTTGTGGTTATTTTTCATCACTCAAAAAGAAACAAAAATATAAAAAAAACACGGTTTTCTCATTATAAATATCAATTAAATTAACTTTAGTTTAATATATGATTTTTAATTATAAACTATTGTAGTTAAGTTTTTTTTGTCAAAATAAAGTGTAACTTTGCACCTCCTAAAAAAATAAGATGGAATCAATTAGAAATATTGCAATTATTGCCCACGTTGACCATGGTAAGACTACTTTGGTAGACAAAATTATGTATCACTGCCAACTTTTTCGTGAGAATGAGAATACAGGCGACTTAATTCTTGATAACAACGATTTAGAACGTGAACGAGGTATTACAATTACTTCTAAAAATGTATCAGTTGTTTATAAAGGAACAAAAATTAATATAATTGATACTCCAGGTCACGCCGATTTTGGTGGTGAAGTAGAGCGTGTATTAAATATGGCAGATGGTGTATGTCTATTGGTTGATGCTTTTGAAGGGCCAATGCCTCAAACACGTTTTGTTTTGCAAAAAGCAATCGATTTAGGATTAAAACCTTGTGTGGTAATCAATAAAGTTGATAAAGAAAACTGTACTCCAGAAGAAGTTCATGAAAAAGTTTTTGATTTAATGTTTGAATTAGGAGCTGAAGAATGGCAATTGGATTTTCCAACAGTATATGGTTCTGCTAAAAACAACTGGATGTCTGATCATTGGGAAAATCTTACTGATAATATTGAGCCACTTTTGGATATGGTTGTTCAACATGTTCCGGCTCCCAAAGTTTCGGAAGGAACTCCACAAATGTTAATTACATCATTAGATTTCTCTTCATTTACGGGTCGTATTGCTATAGGTCGTTTAGAAAGAGGAGTTTTGAAAGAAAGTATGCCAATTTCTTTAGTAAAGAGGGATGGTACTATAATGAAATCTAGAATTAAAGAATTACATACTTTTGAAGGATTAGGTCGTAAAAAAGTACAAGAGGTAATTGCGGGAGATATTTGTGCTATAATTGGTGTTGAAGGATTTGAAATAGGTGATACAATTGCTGATTTTGAAAATCCAGAAGCGTTACAAACAATTGCAATTGATGAACCAACAATGAGCATGTTGTTTACTATTAATGATTCTCCTTTTTTTGGTAAAGAAGGTAAATTTGTAACTTCTAGACATATTAGAGATAGATTGACAAAAGAACTTGAAAAAAACCTTGCAATGAAGTTAGGTGAAACAGATTCTGCTGATAAATTTATGGTTTTTGGTCGTGGTGTACTTCATTTATCAGTTCTTATTGAAACAATGAGAAGAGAAGGATATGAATTGCAGATTGGACAGCCACAAGTTATTATTAAAGAAATTGATGGTGTAAAATGTGAGCCAATTGAAGAATTAACCATTGATTTACCAGAACCGCTTTCAGGAAGAGCAGTAGAGTTTGTAACTTTACGTAAAGGAGAAATGTTGAGTATGGAAACTAAAGGCGAACGTATGATTATAAAATTTAATATTCCATCACGTGGAATTATTGGATTGCGTAACCAATTGCTTACTGCTACTGCTGGAGAAGCAATTATGGCACACCGTTTTATAGGATATGAGCCTTATAAAGGAGAAATTTCTGGACGTAACAAAGGGTCTTTAATTTCTATGGAAAAAGGAAAAGCTATCCCTTATTCTATTGATAAACTGCAAGATCGTGGTAAGTTTTTTGTTGAGCCAAACGCCGAAATTTATGAAGGTCAAGTAATTGGTGAAAATTCTCGTGGTGATGATATGTGCGTAAACGTAACTAAAGAGAAAAAACAATCGAATGTTCGTTCATCTGGAAATGACGAAAAAGCTAGAATTATCCCTCCAATTATTTTTTCATTAGAGGAGGCTTTAGAATATATTCAAAAGGATGAATATGTAGAGGTTACTCCAAAAACTATTCGTTTGCGTAAAATCTATTTGACTGAAAACGATAGAAAACGTTATAAAGTATAAATTATCGAATATACTATTTTTATAATGAGCCAAATCATTTTTTTGATTTGGCTTATTATTTTATTTTCGTTTGATGTTACTTTCAATTGCTTTTATCATTTCTCCAGCAATGTCTTTATTGGTAGCGCCTTCAATTCCTTCTAATCCTGGAGAGGAATTTACTTCTAGTAGTAGTGGTCCTTTGGATGAACGAATAATATCAACACCCGCTACTCGTAAATCCATCGCTTTTGCAGCTTTAATAGCAATTCGTTTTTCATCAGCTGTCGGTTTTACAATAGATGCCGTTCCCCCCATGTGAATATTGGCACGAAATTCTCCTGGAGCTGCTTCACGTTGAATAGAAGCTACTACTTTTCCATCCACGACAAAAAGACGCAAATCTTTTCCATTGGCTTCTTTGATGAATTCTTGAACTAATATATTGGCATTAAGACTTTTGAATGCATTAATTACAGATTCGGCAGCTTTTTTAGTTTCTGCTAAAACAACTCCTTTTCCTTGAGTTCCTTCTAATAATTTGACAATTAAAGGAGAACCTCCAACCATTTTAATTAAATCATCTGTGTCTAAAGGAGAATTAGCAAATCCTGTCGTGGGAATATCTACTCCATTTCGTAATAACAATTGAAGTGAAAATAATTTATCTCTTGATTGCGTTATAGCTGCAGCCGAATTTAAACAATAGACTTTCATTGCTTCAAATTGGCGTGTCAAAGCACAACCATAAAAGGTAATACTCGGACGAATTCTCGGAATAACCGCATCAAAATTGTCTAGTACTTTTCCTCCACGGTAATGAATTTCTGGTTTGTCAGCATCCAATTTCATATAACATTCCTTGATGTTTAGAAAATGCATTTCATGACCGCGCATTTCTCCTGCTTCTATAATGCGTCTGTTGCTGTATAATTCTGGATTACTGGCTAATAAACCAATTCGAAGCCCTGACTTATTGGGAATTGCATTGATATACAAATCTTTAAGGCTTTCAGTTGTTGTTTGACCCAATAAATATTTTTGTTCAGGGTCAACCAAAATTCTGCCACTCATAGCTTCACGACCCAATAACATGCGGAAACCCATAGAATCTCGATTGGTCAGTGTCATTTCTATTTTCCAAATATCATCGCCGATTTTGATTTCGGTTTGGATGACATAACGTTGTTCTCTAAAACCACTGGAACTTTTTACCACGCGTTTATCAATTAAAAGTGCTTCACAGTGAATAACAGTTTTAAGATTATTCTGAATCGGATTAATATCAAATTTTACCCAATTGATGCCTTCTTTTGTAAAGGGAGCTATGTTAATTGCATGTAAAGCAGAAGTTTTAGCTCCCGAGTCTACACGAGCCTTAATAGCTGGAATTCCTAGTTCTGGAAATGAACACCATTCCTCTGAACCTAATATGATTTTATTTTGTGGCATTTTTGCAGCATTAACATTAAAAAATAAACCATTAAGATATTAAGTGTCATTAAGCAATAAAAACTTAATTTAACTTAACATCTTAATGGTTTAAAATTACTATTTTAAGCATATTAACTAGTAGGTTCACCTGCTTTTTGAATTTTAACATTCAATTCGTCGGCGCCGTCTTCTATATCCATAAAGATTTCATCACCGGCACCAATTTTTGAAGTAATAATTTCTTCTGCAAGTGTATCTTCAACATATTTTTGGATAGCTCTTTTTAAAGGTCTAGCGCCAAATTGTTTGTCGAAGCCTTTTTCTGCTATGTACGCTTTTGCTTTCTCAGAAAGCGATAATGTATATCCTAAATCAGCTACACGAGCATATAATTTTTTCAATTCGATTTCAATGATTTTATCTATGTCATGTTTTTCTAAAGCATTGAATACAATAACATCATCAATTCTGTTAAGGAATTCGGGAGCAAATGTTTTCTTCAGCGCATTTTCAATGATGCTTTTTGAATTATAATCAGCTTGAGCAACTTTGGCAGCAGTACCAAATCAAACGCCTTGTCCGAA
>CAZSZH010000021.1:37379-42701 GCA_964610785.1 uncultured Flavobacterium sp.
ACTTGCAACATCATATTAAAAACATCTGGATGTGCTTTTTCAATTTCGTCTAAAAGCACTACACAATAAGGTTTTCGTCTCACTTTTTCAGTTAATTGTCCACCCTCTTCATAACCAACATATCCAGGAGGCGCCCCAATTAAACGAGAAACCGCAAATTTTTCCATGTATTCACTCATGTCGATGCGAATTAAAGCGTCTTCAGAGTCGAATAATTCTTTAGCCAAAACTTTAGCCAATTGGGTTTTTCCAACTCCAGTTTGACCAAGGAAAATAAATGAACCAATCGGGCGATTAGGATCTTTTAAACCAGCTCGATTTCTTTGAATCGATCGCGCAATTTTCATAACCGCTTCTTTTTGTCCAATAACTTTTCCTTCCAGAAGTTCGGGTAAATTCGCTAATTTATTGCTTTCGGTTTGCGCAATTCGATTCACAGGAATGCCCGTCATCATTGAAACTACATCGGCAACATTGTCTTCGGTAACTTCAATACGATTGTTTTTGGAATCTTCCTCCCATTGCTCTTGTGCAATAGCAAGGTCTTTTTCTAATTTCTTTTCGTCATCACGAAGTTTGGCCGCCTCTTCATATTTCTGTCTTTTTACGACTGAATTTTTAAGTTCACGTACTTCTTCCAATTGACGTTCTAAATCTAATATTTGTTTTGGAACATCAATATTAGTTATGTGAACTCTCGAACCCGCTTCGTCTAATGCATCAATAGCTTTGTCTGGTAAAAATCGTTCCGACATATAACGATCCGTCAATTTTACACAAGCTTCAATAGCTTCTTGTGAATAAGTTACATTATGATGATCTTCGTATTTATTTTTGATGTTATTCAGTATAGTAATGGTTTCTGTAACTGAAGTTGGTTCCACAATAATTTTTTGAAAACGACGTTCTAATGCACCATCTTTTTCAATATACTGACGGTATTCGTCAAGTGTTGTAGCGCCAATACATTGTATTTCGCCTCTTGCTAATGCTGGTTTAAACATGTTAGAAGCATCAAGAGAACCTGTTGCGCCACCTGCACCAACAATGGTATGAATTTCGTCAATAAACAGAATGATGTCGTCGTTTTTCTCCAGCTCATTCATTACCGCTTTCATTCGTTCTTCGAATTGACCACGGTATTTTGTTCCAGCTACCAAACTTGCTAAATCTAAAGTAACAACTCTTTTGTTAAAAAGAATTCTAGAAACTTTCTTTTGGATAATACGCAAAGCCAAACCCTCTGCAATAGCAGATTTCCCAACTCCTGGTTCTCCTATTAACAAAGGATTGTTTTTCTTTCTTCGACTCAAAATTTGAGAAACTCGTTCAATCTCCTTCTCACGTCCTACTACAGGATCTAGTTTTCCTTCTTCGGCCATTTCGGTTAAGTCACGACCAAAGTTGTCTAAAACAGGAGTTTTAGACTTCTTATTGGATTTATTTGTAGGATTGTTGAAACTGCCTTCTTTCATCCCATCATCTTGAGCTGAATCCTCATTAAAAGATTCGTTTTTTGGTAGATTTTCTAAAAAATCATCTTCACTTGGTGTCATATTTAAATATTGTTCTTTAGCCACTTCATAATCAATTTTTAATTTGTTAAGTAGTTTTGTTGTAGGGTCGTTTTCATTTCGCAGAATACACAATAATAGATGCGCTGTGCTAATTGAAGTGCTTTGAAAAACTTTTGCTTCAAGAAATGTGGTCTTCAATGCTCGTTCGGCTTGACGCGTTAGGTGCAAATTCTTTTTTTCTAAATTGGTTTCTGTGTTTGGATTGGGAGGGCTTAAAATTTCAACTTTCTTTCGTAAATGGTCTAAATCTACTGAAAGATTATTTAGTATATTTATTGCTTTTCCGTTGCCATCTCTTAAAATTCCCAGCATAAGATGTTCCGTCCCAATAAAGTCATGACCTAATCGTAAGGCTTCTTCTTTACTGTAAGTAATTACGTCTTTTACTCTTGGTGAAAAATTATCATCCATTTTTATAGCAATTTGTTAATGTAAATTTAGTGATTTATTCGAATTGTTACAAAAATCATTCCCAGTAAAACACTTGTCAGTAAATTGACAAAAAAATAGTCAAATATGAAAGTTACAGACTATTAATTTTATTAACCATTTTACAATGCTGTTTTGTTAATAAATCATCGAAATTAGTCTTTTAAAATGCTTTTAAAAAGTCGGAAAAGATGTATATTGCACGTTTGAATTCTAAATTAATTTATTTTAAAAATTTATAAATATGTCTGACGGAGAAAAGTTAATTCCTATTAACATTGAAGACGAAATGAAGTCAGCTTACATCGATTATTCGATGTCAGTTATTGTATCGAGAGCATTGCCGGATGTGCGTGATGGATTGAAACCAGTGCATAGAAGGGTTTTATATGGAATGTATGATTTAGGAGTTTTTTCTAATAAAGCACACAAAAAATCCGCAAGAATTGTTGGAGAAGTTCTAGGTAAGTATCATCCGCATGGCGATACTTCGGTTTATGATGCCATGGTACGTATGGCTCAAGAATGGAGTTTACGTTATTTGTTGATTGACGGCCAAGGTAATTTTGGTTCGGTTGATGGAGATAGTCCAGCGGCAATGCGTTATACCGAAGCTAGAATGAAAAAAATGTCGGAAGACATTATGGCAGATATTGACAAAGAAACCGTTGATTTTAAATTAAACTTCGACGATACATTATATGAGCCAACGGTAATGCCAACTCGTGTTCCTAATTTATTGATAAACGGAGCATCAGGTATTGCAGTAGGTATGGCTACCAACATGGCGCCTCACAACCTAACAGAAGTTATTGATGGTACTTTAGCCTATATAGACAATGAAGAAATAGAAATTGACGAATTAATGAATCATATTAAAGCTCCGGATTTTCCAACTGGAGGTATTATATATGGTTATGAAGGTGTTCGTGAAGCTTTCAAAACAGGAAGAGGTCGAATTGTAATGCGTGCTAAAGTTGGCTTTGAAGAAGTTGACGGAAGAGAATCAATTATTGTTACCGAAATTCCATATCAAGTTAACAAAGCTGAAATGATTAAAAAAACAGCTGACTTGGTTAATGAGAAAAAAATAGAAGGTATTGCTAATATTCGTGATGAATCGGATAGAAATGGTATGCGTATCGTTTATATCTTAAAACGTGATGCTGTTGCCAATGTGGTATTGAATACCTTATATAAATATACTCAATTGCAATCTTCTTTTAGTGTAAACAATATTGCGTTAGTAAAAGGAAGACCGCAAATGTTGAATCTAAAAGATTTGATTCATTATTTTGTAGAACATCGTCATGATGTTGTCGTTAGAAGAACGCAATTTGAATTGCGAAAAGCCGAGGAGAGAGCTCATATTTTAGAAGGATTAATTATTGCTTCAGATAATATTGATGAGGTAATTGCCTTAATTCGTTCTTCCAAAGATGGTGAAGAAGCAAGAGGAAAATTAATCGAAAGATTTAAATTATCTGATATTCAAGCTCGAGCTATTGTTGAGATGCGTTTACGTCAATTAACGGGTCTTGAGCAGGATAAACTTCGAGCAGAGTATGAAGAAATAATGAAATTAATCAATCACTTGAAAGAATTATTAGCTAGCAAAGAGTTGCGTATGGCTTTAATCAAAGAAGAATTGGTTGAAATTAGAGATAAATATGGTGATGCTCGTAGATCAACAATTGAGTATTCTGGGGGTGATGTAAGTATTGAAGATTTAATTGCCGACGAGAATGTTGTCATTACGATTTCGCATGCAGGTTATATCAAACGTACTTCTTTAACCGAATACAAAACTCAAAATAGAGGAGGAGTTGGACAAAAAAGTGCCGGAACCAGAGATCAAGATTTCTTAGAACATTTGTTTGTGGCAACTAATCACAATTACTTATTGATTTTTACTCAAAAAGGTAAATGTTATTGGATGCGAGTATACGAAATTCCAGAAGGAAATAAACAAAGTAAAGGTCGTGCGCTGCAAAACTTAATTAACATTGAAAGTGATGATAAAGTAAAAGCATTTATTTGTACCCAAGATTTGAAAAATCAAGAATACATCAAGGATCATTATATTATAATGGCTACCAAAAAAGGTCAGGTAAAGAAAACATCTTTAGAGAAATATTCTAAACCTAGAGTCAATGGAGTTGCTGCCATCACAATTAAAGAGGGTGATGAATTGTTAGGAGCGGAGTTAACTAACGGAAGTAGCCAAGTATTAATTGCAGTTAAATCAGGTAAGTTAGTTCGTTTTGAAGAGAAAAAAACGCGTCCAATGGGTAGAACAGCATCTGGTGTTCGCGGAATTACATTGAGAGACGAGCAAGATGAAGTAATCGGAATGGTTTCTGTTGATGAAAACAATATTAATGATACCCAATTATTAGTTGTAACAGAAAATGGTTATGGAAAAAGAACCAAATTGGAAGACGATGGGGAAGCCATTTATAGAATTACCAATCGTGGTGGAAAAGGTGTAAAAACACTAAACATAACTGAAAAAACAGGAGCATTAGTTTCAATCAATACCGTTACTGATGCTGATGATTTGATGATTATTAATAAATCGGGATTAACCATTAGAATGGATGTTTCAACACTTCGAGTGATGGGAAGAGCTACGCAAGGAGTTAGATTAATTAACTTAAAAGGAAATGACTCTATAGCTGCAGTAACTAAAGTTATGAAGGATGAGGAAGAAGAAGCTATAGCCATTGATGGAGAAGAATTAATAGTTGATCCAAGTGAAATCATTGAAGATGATGCAGAGGATGATATTGAAGAAAATCAAGAGGATGAATCTGAAGAATCAGAAGATGATTCAGAAGAATAAAATAATAACCTTATAATTAAAAAAAGCTATGTTTCCTTATTACTATTTGGTTGCATAGCTTTTAATCATTAACAAAAAAACAAACAATTAAAAATAATAATTATGAAAATTAAACAAATAATAATTGCTGGGGCATTATTAGTTTCTGTTACTTCTTTTGCCCAAAAAGATGAGTTGAAAGCGTTGAAAAAAATCTATTCAAAAGATGAAATCAAAGGCGATGATTTAGCTCAATATAAATTACTAGTCAGTAAAGTTCAGCCATTAGCAGTAGAAGAAAGTGATAAAGTTTATGCTAATTTTTACAAGTGCATGTTGCCTGTAATTGAATCATTATCTATTGATAAAACAATGGCTCCATTACAAATACAAATGGCAATTTTAAAATTTCTGAATCCCAAAGCAATATCAGAATTGGCAACAGGTTTAAACGCAACAGATCGGAAGAGCACACGTCTGAACTCCAGTCAC
>CAZSZH010000022.1:0-39305 GCA_964610785.1 uncultured Flavobacterium sp.
AATGAAGAGGATGAGTTTCGTCGGTAAAAAAAATAACACAGATTTCACAAATTTTCACAAATTAAAATAATAATTTATGGAAGAATTTTATTTAAAAGAGGAAACTTATAAAATAATTGGAATTTGTATGGAAGTACATAAAATATTGGGAAAAGGGCATAATGAAAATGTTTACGGTGATGCTTTGGAGTATGAATTTAAGATGAATAATATTTATTATGAAAGAGAAAAAAAGTATAATATTGAATACAAAGGTATAATACTTCCAAGATATTACTTTTCAGACTTTACCGTTTTTAATGAAATTATTTTAGGAATAAAAGCGATAGAAAAATTATCTTCGAGTGAAATCAAACAAACCTTAAATTATTTAGCTGCTTCAAAAAACAAAATTGGTTTATTAATTAATTTTGGAGAAGAAAGTTTGAAATATAAAAGAGTAATTTTATAATCAAATCTGTGAAAATCTATGAAATCTGTGTTTAAATTTATTCTCAACACCATACCACGTCCCATATTAATTCGGTTGAGTATTGTGGTTCGTCCGCTAATTGCTGTTTTATTAAAAGGAAACCGTTTTACGGATCCTATCGACGGGAAAAGCTTTCGAATGTTTTTACCTTATGGATACGGAAACCAAAGAAACAACGTGCTTTCACCAAGCACACTTTCACTAGAAAGACATCGTTTACTATGGTTGTATTTACAAAATGAAACTGATTTTTTTACCGCTACAGAAAAGAAAAAAGTACTGCACTTTGCTCCCGAACAAGAATTTTATAAACGGTTTAAGAAGCAAGCTAATATTGAATACACTACAACCGACTTATTATCACCATTAGCCGACGTTAAAGCCGACATTTGTAACTTGCCATTTGAAGACAATCACTATGATATTATTTTTTGCAACCATGTGTTGGAACATATTCCAAACGATATCAAAGCAATGCAGGAATTATATCGTGTGCTAAAGCCAGGCGGAATGGGCATTTTTCAAATTCCGCAAGATATAACTCGCGCCACAACTTTTTCAGATGATTCTATTGTAGATCAAAAAGAAAGATCAAGAATTTTCGGTCAATATGACCATGTTAGAATCTACGGAAGAGATTATTTTGATACGTTGAGAAGTATTGGTTTTAACGTTATTGAAGAGGACTATACCAATAAATTACCGTCAGAATTGGTCGAAAAATATTGTTTGGCCAAGGGAGAAATTATTCCAGTTTGTTTTAAATAAATGCCAGATAATAATATTTAGTATATTTACGTTTTATTATAAAATGGTTATGTGGAAAAAAATAATATGCACTATTGTCATTGTACTTTCAATGCTAAAAGGTACTTCACAAGAAAAAGAGGTAAATGCTCCCTATTTTATTAAGACAATCTCTTTTGTACAAAATGGTCAAAATTCCGTTCCTGTTTTCTTATTAGGAGATACATTTCAATTACAATTTGACGATTTGCATGGTTCGGAAGATAATTATTATTATCGAATTACACATTGTGATTACGATTGGAAGCAATCACAATTGTCTGTTAATGAATATTTAGGTGGATTTAACGATCAAAGAATTCAAGATTATTCCAATTCTTTCAATGCACTTCAAATTTATTCTCATTATCGAATTGCGTTTCCAAATAAATTAACCCAATTACGCGTCAGCGGAAATTATATTATTAGTATCTTAAACGAAGACAAAGAAGTTGTTTTCTCTAGAAAATTCATTATTTATGAAGATTTGGTGGCTGTTCCTTTACAAATAAAAAGAGCTCGAAACAATAAAGATGTTCAATTTAAACACAATTTGGATTTTGCCGTTAAATCAAACTCAATAACTTTTCAAAATCCGCTCTCTAATATTAAAGTACTTTTGATGCAAAATGGAAGATTTGACAATGCGATAACCAACATAAAGCCAATGTATACCATGGGTAATGACATGATATATAAATATGATGTCGAAACACAGTTTTGGGCGGGAAACGAATATCTTTATTTTGAAAACAAAGATATAAGAGCGGCAACAAACAGTATTTTGCACGTCGACACGAACAGCGGATTGTATAGTTGTTATCTCTACACGAATAATCCTAGAGCAGAAAAGCCCTACACCTATTGGCCAGATATTAA
Organism: uncultured Flavobacterium sp.; assembly: GCA_964610785.1. Classification (GTDB taxonomy): domain Bacteria; phylum Bacteroidota; class Bacteroidia; order Flavobacteriales; family Flavobacteriaceae; genus Flavobacterium. The sequence continues at coordinate 2,138 of CAZSZH010000022.1, forward strand.
TGGTAATTTTCTTGTGAATAAATTAAATGCCGAGAACAATGAAATTGAAACCGATTATGCTTGGATTTATTTTTCGCTTTCGGCACCATCATTTTCGCAAAACAAAAATATTTATATCACAGGAATGTTTAATAATTATGTGCTTTCAGACGAAAATAAGATGGATTACAATCCGAAGAAAGGAATTTATGAAAAAGCAATCATGATAAAACAAGGATTTACCAACTATAGTTTTACAGTTGCCGATAGTAAAGGAAAAATAGATCATGAAAATGCTATTGATGGTAATTTTTGGCAAACGGAAAATAATTATCATGCTTTAATTTATTATCGTGAAAACAATCAACGCTATGACCGTGTAATAGGAAATGGCATTGCGACTTCTACAGACATAATAAATTAATGGTTCTTTAATATTAAAATAGTTTCTTGGTTTATTTTTTTTGTAACTTTACCAAAAAGTTTCTTTATGGTCACTCAAATAACACGAGGCATAAAAATATCTGTAAACACAAGTTTTGAAGGCACCTACTTCAAAAATTATAAGATTCATTTTGCTTTTTCCTACGAGATAACCATTGAAAATCACAGTAAAGATTCCGTTCAATTAAATTCTCGTCATTGGGAAATCTTTGATTCATTGAACGATATAGAAATTGTTGATGGCGAAGGAGTAGTCGGAAAAAAGCCAGTTTTAAAACCCGGAGAAACACATACTTATAGCTCAGGTTGTTTGTTGTCTTCCCCGCACGGAGCTATGCGTGGATTTTTCAATATGATTAACTTTACTACTACTAAAAATTTTAAAGTTATTGTTCCTACATTCAGATTAAGCGCTCCATTTGCGTTAAATTAAACCGTATTTTCAAATTATATTCAAATTTTTAGCAAAAAGTTTAGTTTGGATCGTTGTCAAAAATTCAAAATTTCCGTTGTACTTTTGTTACAAGTTAAATAATTAGAATAATTTAATATAAAAGTCTAAAAGTCTAAAAGTCTAATAATCTAAAAGTCTAATAATCTAATAATCTATATTATGCCAAAAGGATTCTTTCATGTACCCAAAGCGGTTAATGAACCTGTAAAATCGTATGCTCCTAATTCTCCAGAAAAAGCAGCTATTTTAGCCGCTTATAAAAAAATGTGGAACGAAACCATTGATGTTCCTATGTATATTGGTTCGGAGCAAATCAAAACTGGAATTACCAGAACTATGTCGGCGCCACACGATCACCAACACATTGTTGGAACCTATCACTTAGCTGAAAAAACTCATATCGATAAAGCCATTGCATCAGCATTAGATGCAAGAAAAAAATGGGCAAACATGCCTTGGGAGCACAGAGCAGCTATCTTTTTAAAAGCAGCAGAGTTAATTGCGGGTCCTTACAGAGCTCGTATTAATGCCGCAACAATGATTGCGCAATCAAAAACTATTTTTCAAGCAGAAATAGATGCATCTTGTGAATTGATTGATTTTCTACGTTACAATGTAGAATTTATGACACAAATTTATAACGACCAACCAAAATCAGTTTCAGATATTTGGAATCGTGTCGAATATCGTCCGTTAGAGGGTTTTGTTTATGCCATAACTCCATTCAATTTTACAGCAATTGCTGCCAATCTTCCAGCAAGCGCTGCTTTAATGGGAAATACTGTAGTTTGGAAACCAAGCGATAGTCAAGTCTTTTCTGCCAAAATTATTATCGATGTTTTCAGAGAAGCAGGAGTTCCCGATGGTGTTATCAATGTAGTTTTTGGAGATCCAGTAATGATTACTGATGTAGTTTTGGCTTCGCCCGATTTTGCTGGAGTTCATTACACGGGTTCTACATTTATTTTCAAAGAAATCTGGAAAAAAATAGGAGAAAATATTCATACTTACAAAACCTATCCAAGAATAGTCGGGGAAACTGGCGGTAAAGATTTTATTGTGGCCCATCCATCGGCTAATGTAAAACAAGTAGTTACCGGAATTACACGAGGTGCTTTTGAATTTCAAGGTCAAAAATGTTCAGCGGCTTCGAGAGCTTATATTCCTCAAAGTTTATGGCCTGCGGTTAAAGAACAGTTGATTATTGATGTGAATTCAATGAAAATGGGAAGCCCTGAAGATTTTTCTAACTTCATTACAGCAGTTATTCACGAAGGTTCATTCAACAAATTAGCTGGTTTTATTGATCAAGCGAAAAAAGATACTGATGCCGAAATCATTCTTGGTGGGAATTATGATAAATCAAAAGGGTATTTTATAGAACCTACAGTCATTGTAACCACCAATCCAAAATATACAACAATGGAAACGGAACTTTTCGGTCCTGTTATTACCATTTACGTGTATGAAGACGCAAAATGGAACGAAACATTAGCTTTAGTGGATGGAACTTCAGAATATGCTTTGACCGGTGCAATTTTCAGTCAAGATCGATATGCCATTGTTGAAGCTACCAAAGCATTAGAAAACGCAGCCGGAAATTTCTACATTAACGACAAACCAACTGGAGCCGTAGTAGGAATGCAACCTTTTGGAGGAGCAAGAGCCTCGGGTACCAATGATAAAGCAGGTTCAATGCAAAATTTATTGCGTTGGGTTTCGCCAAGAACTATTAAAGAAACTTTTGTAACCCCAGAAGATTATAGATATCCTTTTTTGGGAGAATAATTTAAAGTATAAAGCAGAATTAAAAAGCTCATTCAGAAATGGTTGAGCTTTTTTATTTTTATAAATACTATTTTATATATTTGGAAAAAATTTATAATAAATCATGAAACAAAAATTACTTTTGTTATTTATTTTAACAACAACTTTTGGATATAGCCAAAGTACAATTAATACGTTCTATGGAGCCAATAACACCACATTTTCCTTGCTTACTTCTGCAAATGCATTAGACCATAGTCCAACAGGAGCGAATCAAACCTGGAATTTTAATCAAATGCTCTCTTTGGGAAATTCAGTGCATACTTATGTTTCGCCGACTGCACAAGAATTAACGACCTATCCTGGCACAACTACGAATGTAGTTTCAACAAGTACGCAAGGAACTACTATTAATATTGGCAACCTTTACACTAAAAATGCTTCGGGAACTGTCTCGATAACTGGTTTAAATACTTCTGGACTTAATGCAAATTTCTCTACCAATAATGCTACTATAGGGACTTTTCCAATGAATTATGGGTATACGAATACAGATAATAATGTAGCGGGAAATTATGTGTATGGTACTTACTCAGGAACTTTTACCGGTACATTAAGCACTTCTGTCGACGCGTATGGAACATTAAACTTAAATGATGCCGGTAACGGAGGGTATTCAGGAAATGTTACACGAATGAAAAACGTATTAAGTATTTCGCTGAATTACGGTTTTTTCTCAAATATTGGAACGGTGACTCAAACTAGCTATACTTATTTTGACCCATCTATTTCAACTACTGATTTTGTTTTTAGAAGTGTTACAACCGTGGCAGTAGTTTCATTACTTTCCATTAATCAAACGGATACCACCATTGAAAAATATCCAACAACGACTCCTTTATCTACAGAACATCAAACGTTCGCTCATTCACTTTGGATACATAATCCTATGAAAAATATGTTAGAAATTAGTTCTTCAATTTCTGTTGACGAGGCTAAAATTTCAATATCTGACACTTTAGGGAAAACCGTTTTTTACCTTGCTAATCAAACCATAGATGGAATTTTGCAACTTCCAGTTTCACTTGCAAATGGATTGTATTTCATTACTATTACAGATAAGAATGGAAGTATTACTAAGAAAATAATTAAGGAATAAAAACAAAAAAGGCTTCAATTGAAGCCTTTTTTTATGGTTTAAATTTCAAGGGTAAATGAACTACTTTTTTGGTTTCAAAGAATTCATTTTCAAAAAATGCTGAAATGTTATATTCGGTCGCTTTGGGAAAATCTTGCAACTCCGCTGACAAATCTCCACCTTTTAGATATAGGATTCCGTTTTTAAGTTCGTGTTTATTGGTTTTTTTAATTTTATCTTTTACCCAAGATACAAAATCGGGCATGTTAGTTACCGCACGACTCACAATAAAGTCATAATCACCTTTTACATTTTCGGCTCGAATTTGTTCGGCTTTTACATTTTTTAAAGCTAAGCTCTCTGCAATTGCTTTAACAACATTTATTTTTTTTAAAATAACATCAATTAAATAAAATCGAGTTTCTGGAAATAAAATTGCCAATGGAATTCCTGGAAATCCTCCGCCAGTTCCAACATCTAATACATAAGTTCCAGGTTCAAATTTCTGAATTTTTGCAATTGCTAAAGAATGTAATACATGACGGGTATATAATTCGTCAATATCTTTACGTGAAATTACATTTATCTTAGAGTTCCAATCTTCATACAAGTTTTGTAAACTCTTGAATTGTTCTATCTGATTATCAGTAAGATTTGGAAATTGCTTTAGAATTTCTTCCATAAATTGAATTTTCAACAAAAATACTACTTTTAGTTAATAATTATGTTTTGTTTTAATTCATAAAAAAATTATAATGGTTACCTTTGTTACTCCTTAAGAAAAATTATATGAATACCAATGCACCTGTCTTTTCTAAAAGCGACAATCTTAAATTTTTTAGAACTCTTAATAAAAGAGTAAACGATTACTTCAAAGAAAACAATATTGATAAAACGGGCAACTGGAAATTACACTTGAAAGCGGTAGTAATGTTTACGATCTTTTTAACGCCTTACTTTTTTCTTTTGGCAATGGATATGCCTTTCTGGACGTACCTATTGCTCAATGTGGTTATTGGTATCGGGATGGCGGGCGTTGGAATGAATGTAATGCACGATGGAAATCACGGCGCTTATTCTAACAAATCATGGGTAAACAAATTTATGGGTGGAAGCATTTATATCTTGGCAGGAAATGTATATAACTGGCAAGTTCAACATAATGTATTACATCATACCTACACCAATATTCTTGGTCACGATGAAGATTTAGAAGCAGGGAGAGTTTTACGTTTTACCAAAGAAGCTAAATGGTATAAACATCATAAATTCCAACAGTATTATTCGGTTTTTTTGTATGGATTATTGACTTTTAATTGGGCTATTACAACTGATTTTCTTCAAATGAAACGTTATTTGAAGCGAAATTTATCTTACGGAGAATTTAAAAAGCCAGTAGTTCGTTGGACTACTTTGGTGATTACCAAAATAATTTATTTTACCATATGGTTGGTACTTCCAATGGTTTTAGGAATAACTTGGTGGAAAGTGTTACTCGGATTTTTTGTGATGCATTACACGGCGGGAGTTATTTTGAGCGTTGTTTTTCAATTGGCGCACGTAGTAAATGAAACCGATAATCCGATTCCAAATGAAGAAGGAGAAATCGAAAATACTTGGGCCATTCATCAATTGTATACTACAGCAAATTTTGCGCCTAAGAATTGGTTGGTAAATTATTATACTGGCGGATTAAACCATCAAATTGAACATCATATTTTTCCCAATATTAGTCACATTCACTATAATAAAATTGCTGAATTTGTAAAAGAAACTGCTAGGGAGTGTAATCTTCCTTATTACGAATTTAAAACGACAAGAGCTGCTATTTATTCGCACTTTACGCATTTAAGAGATTTAGGAAGACAGCCACAATTATCATAAGATTATTGATTAAAGACTTATGATTTTTGATTTCAGAATTTATATCCAACAACCAAAATGAACAATCCATTATCCGATAGAATTAACAATTTAACTACCTCACAAACGCTTGCAATGGCAGCATTAGCAAGAGAATTAAAAGCGCAAGGTAAAGATATTATAAGCTTAAGTTTGGGTGAGCCCGATTTTAATACCCCTGATTTCATCAAAGAAGCTGCCAAAAAAGCTATCGATGAAAACTATTCAACCTATTCGCCTGTTGATGGATATTTGGACTTAAAAGAAGCTATTTGTAGAAAATTCAAACGCGATAATAACTTAGAGTACAAACCGGCAAACATAGTCGTTTCTACAGGAGCAAAACAATCGTTATACAACATTGCGCAATGTATGATTAATCCAGGCGATGAAGTCATTCTTCCAGCTCCTTACTGGGTTTCCTACTATGAAATTATTAAAATAGCCGGTGGTATTCCTGTCGAAGTTCCTACTTCTGTAGAAACCGATTTTAAAATCACAGCCGATCAATTAGAAAAAGCAATTACGCCAAAAACAAAAATGATTTGGTATAGTTCTCCTTGTAATCCGAGTGGGTCTGTTTATAATCGTGAGGAATTGACAGCATTATCAAATGTAATTCTAGAACACGACAGCATCTATGTTGTTGCTGATGAAATTTATGAACACATTAATTTCTCGGGCACCTTTTGTAGTATTGCTTCTATTCCGGGAATGTTTGATCGAACAATTACTGTTAACGGAGTGGCAAAAGCATTTGCTATGACCGGATGGAGAATCGGTTATATTGGGGCTTCCGAAGTGATTGCAAAAGCCTGTACGAAAATGCAGGGACAAGTGACTTCCGGTGCAAATTCTATTGCGCAAAGAGCTACAATAACCGCTGTTGATGCAGATCCTAGTGTATTAAAATATATGGTTGATGCGTTTCACAGTCGTAGAGATTTAGTTGTGGGATTGGTAAAAGATATTCCAGGATTTAAACTAAATATTCCCGAAGGAGCATTTTATGTTTTTCCAGATGTATCTTACTATTTCGGCAAGACTTTGAGAGGAAAACTAATCAATAATGCCGATGATTTTTCAATGTATTTATTGTCGGAAGCAAATGTAGCCACTGTAACAGGAGATGCTTTTGGAAATCCAAATTGCATTCGTTTTTCTTATGCTACTAGTGAAGCATTACTAACTGAAGCTATGAAACGCATTAAAGAAGCGGTTTCTTAAATTCATTTATTTGTTTAATTCTCGAATTACCCTTGCTGGGTTTCCAACCGCAAGTGAATTATCTGGAATATTTTTGGTTACAACACTTCCTGCTCCAATTGTAACTCCATTTCCAATTGTAACTCCGGGGCAAATTACAGTGTTTCCTCCAATCCAACATTCGTTACCTATTGTAACAGGCTTGGCAAGAGAATATTTTTGCCTTTCCGCAAAATTCAGTGGATGTGAGGCGGTGTAAATATGAACATTTGGTCCAAAAAAGACATTGGTGCCAATTTTTACCATCGTTGCGTCTAAAATCACACAATTAACATTGAAATATACCTGCTCTCCCGAATGAATGTTATATCCATAGTCACAATGAAATGGGGGTTCTATATATAGTCTTTTATGTGCATTGGGTAATAAATCTCGAAGAATGTTTCGGGTATTACCATTCATTGCATATTCGATGACGTTGATCTTGTGAAGTAGCTTCTTAGCACGAAGTCGTTCTTCGATAAGTATTTTATCATTGGCAAAATACATTTCGCCAGCTATCATTTTTTCTTTTTCTGTTTTCACTAGTGTAAATTGACAAAATAGGGGTTAAAGTGCTCTACTAATGGTTAATCCATCGCGAATGGGTAATAAAACGGTTTCCACACGTGGATCGGTATTCACCATTTTATTGTATTCTAATAACACTTTTGTGCTCATATCTTTTGGATTCAATTCTTCCAAAACTTTTCCGCTCCAAAGGACATTGTCAGAAAGAATAATTCCTCCTTTATTCATTAATGGTACTACCATGTTAAAATAATTGATGTAATTTTCCTTATCAGCATCAATAAAGACTAAATCATATTTTTTATGTAAAGTCGGAATAATAGTTAAAGCATCGCCCAAATGAGCGCTGATTTGATTTTTCCAAGGAGATAAATCAAAGTATTTTTGCTGAATGGAAACCAACTCTTCTTTGATATCAATGGTGTCTAAGGTGCCCTCTTTTTGTAACCCTTCTGCGAGACACAAGGCGGCATAACCAGTATATGTACCGATTTCAAGAATGTGTTTTGGATGGATGATTTTAGAGAGCATACTCAATACGCGTCCTTGAAAATGACCACTCAACATGCGGGGTTGTAGTACTTTTTGGTGGGTTTCTTTAAATAATTTCGCCAACAACTCCGGTTCATTTTGGGAATGTTGCTCTACATAGTTCTCTAATTCTTCAGAAATGAAATGCATCGGGATTATTTTTTTGCAAAATTACAAATAACCCAACACAAATAACCAAATCAACAATTTGTTTTACCTTTACACCATGATGGAGAAAAAAGACATTCGTGCCTTAACCAAAGAACAACTTCGAGAATTTTTTGTTTCCAATGGAGATAAAGCATTTCGAGGGAATCAGGTATATGAATGGTTATGGAGTAAAGGGGCTCATCGTTTTGAAGACATGACCAACGTTTCGAAAGAAACCCGTGTGATGCTCGAAGCACATTTTGTTATCAATCACATCAAGGTAGATACTATGCAACGCAGCGAAGACGGTACGGTTAAAAATGCCGTTCGTTTGCACGATGGGTTGGTGGTAGAAAGTGTTTTAATTCCTACAAATACTCGAACCACAGCTTGCGTTTCATCACAAGTAGGTTGCAGTTTAGATTGTAATTTTTGCGCTACCGCTCGATTAAAGCGAATGCGAAATTTAGAACCTGGTGAAATCTACGACCAAGTGTTAGCCATTGATAATGAAAGTAAATTGTACTACAATCGACCGCTTTCTAATATCGTTTTTATGGGAATGGGTGAGCCATTAATGAATTACAATAATGTCATCAAAGCCATTGATAGAATTACTTCGGAAGAGGGGTTAGGGATGTCGCCCAAACGCATCACCCTTTCAACTTCGGGTATTCCTAAAATGATTAAAAAAATGGCCGATGACGAAGTAAAATTCAAATTAGCAGTTTCCTTACATTCGGCTATTGATGAAGTTCGCTCTCGGATTATGCCTTTCAGTAAAAATTTTCCATTAGCTGATTTGAGAGAATCACTAGAATATTGGTATCGAAAAACTAAAAGCAAAATCACCTATGAATATGTGGTTTGGGGTGGCATCAACGATACCAAAGAAGCGGTTGATGCTATGGTGAAATTTTGCAAATATGTTCCTTGTAAAGTCAATTTAATTGAATACAATCCCATTGATGATGGTGAATTCCAACAAGCATCCGATGAAGCCATCAATTTGTATATTACAGAATTAACCAAAAACGATATCGTGGCGAAAGTGCGTCGCAGTAGAGGAAAAGATATTGATGCGGCTTGTGGTCAATTGGCAAATAAGTCATAAAAAACTCCTCAATTTAAACTGTCCCAAAAAATTTAGACGAATTTATAATTAATTTTGATACTTTTTTATATTAACTTCCCTAAAAAACCCAAATCTGTTTCAGGTATCAATTCTTCAGGAATTTGATTTTGACGGAATAATCGAGCTGTTAACGTTCCTCTCAAGATAATAGAACTTCCTTTGACATCAAGCCAACTTCCTTCACGCAATCCAAGAACTGGAGTCGAATTAAAAGCATGAAACTCTTTAATTCTAGTTTCACGTGTCTCACCCATATGTTTACTTTGCAAATCAGCATCCAAATAATGAGGATTCAAATTAAAAGGAATCGCACCCAATGTTTTAAAACTTGGCGGATAAATGATTGGCATATCATTGGTAGTCTGAATTGAAATTCCCGTAATATTACTTCCAGCACTAGACCCTAAGTAAGGAATTCCATTTTCAATAACCTTTGACAAAACTTCCATCACATTATTTTGATATAATTGCGTCACCAACAAAAAGGTATTCCCGCCACCTGTAAAAATTCCCTCAGCATTTTGAATTGCTTCAACAGGATTTTCAAAAGTATGCAATCCAATAATTTTCTTACTCAACTTAGAAAAAGCTGATTGAACTCTTTCGGTATACTCATCATGGCTAATGCCTCCAGGACGCGCATAAGGAATAAAAATAATGGTTTCACAATTAACAAAATGCTGCTCAAGAGTTGGAAACAAATAGTCTAAATAATCACCTCTATGAAGCGTTGAAGTACTAGCTATAATAAGGTTTTTCATTTTTTAATTAAATTTTCATCAAATTTACAAATTAATAATTAACATAAATTTATTATTGTTTTGGCTAATTTTTTGGAAGGCTATAAGATACATTTACAACCTTATTAGGAACTTTTCCATTTTGAAAAAAATTAGTACAGTCATCTTATTCTTATTTGTAACCGCTTTATCACATGGGCAAAACAGTTCATTTTCTAAAAAGATAAAAGGAAAAATTATTGCGAATAATAATGATTTAGAAGGCGTTTATATCATAAATTTAAAAATTCAAAAATCGACATCTTCTGAAAGAGGAGGATATTTTTTTATCTCTGGTAGTGTGGGCGATACCTTGATGTTTTCTGCCATTCAGTTCAAAGGACTCAAATTGAAACTCAAAGAAGAAGATTTTCAAAAAGAACTTTTATTTGTAAAACTTGAGCCATTGGTGAGAATATTAGATGCGGTTAAAATAAATGAATTTAAAAACATTAATGAATTTTCGCTTGGTATTGTTTCTTCAAGCATGAAACGCTATACTCCAGCAGAACGCAAGTTAGCGGTAGCATCAGGAACAGATGCTCAATTTGGAACAAACACCTCTTTTTCAATAGATCCGCTATTGAATTGGATGTCGGGAAGAACAGCCATGCTAAAAAAAGAACTTGAAGTAGAAAAAAAAGAAACATTGATGGATAAAGTTAATAATTGGTACGAAGACAACTATTTTATTCACACACTAAAAATACCCGAAGATTATGTCAAAGGATTCAAATATTATATTGTTCAAGACACTAAATTTGCTGAATGTATAAAAGCTAAAAATAGAACCATGGCAACTTTTATAATGAATGAACTGGCGATTAGTTATTTGCAACTTATAAAGGAAAAATAAGTACTTTTGAATTATGTCTAAAATTATCCGAAACATAGTATTTTTTTCATTATTTGTAATGCTTACCTCAATGGGCATTCATAAATTCTACTCGTCTATTTATCAAATAAACTATGTGCCTCAAAAGAAAATGATTCAAATTACTTCAAGGATTTTTATTGATGATTTGAATAACGCGCTTGAAAAACGATTTCATACCAAAAGCTTCATTGGAACTTCCAAAGAAACTCTGCAAGATGAACAAGCTATGAAAATCTATTTGGCAGAAAAATTCTCTCTAAAAGTTAATGGCACTTTAAAACCAATGAGTTTCCGGAGTAAAGAAATCGAGGATAATGTTTTAATCTGTTACTTCAGAATAACCGATATTCCAAAAATCACGAAACTCGAAATAGAAAATAGTGCTTTAACTGAATTAAATCCAGACCAACAAAACATCATTCAAGCCAATATATCGGGTGAAAAACAAAGCTTACTCCTTACTTCAGAAAATTTTAAAGGAATGTTAAAATAGTCGCAACCCGTTTATATTTTATAAAAAAGAGTACTTTTATGTCCTTAAAATTACGTCGATATGAACTATTGTTTTTCTATTTTTAAATATTGCTTTTTGTTTTTATCATGGGGTCTTTTTGCTCAAGAATCTATAAAACCTAAAACACAAAGTGAGAAAAATCCAGATAAATTCAAACAAATGTATGATTTGTTGGCAACACCCAACATGTATCGTACTGCCTCTGGCGCACCAGGTCCCGAATATTATCAACAACAAGCGGATTACAAAATTGATGTGGAACTTGATGATAAAAACACCAAATTATACGGACAAGAAACCATCACCTATACTAATAATGCCAAAGAATCTCTAGATTACCTTTGGGTTCAATTAGATCAAAATCAGCAATCCAAAAAGTCACTTTCGCCGCTAGTCAATGGCAACGAAACCGATCCAGCCATTAGTGCACAAGGCTTTTCAAGAAAGTATCTTGAAGAACATTTTGATGGAGGATTCAATATTGATTATGTAAAAGATGCAACAGAAAAACCTATGCAGTACACCATCAATCAAACCATGATGCGTATTGAATTACCTAAAGTATTAAAACATGGCGAGAAAATAGTTTTTTCAATAAAATGGAATTACCTAATCAATAATTATACGTTGGATGGAGGACGTTCTGGTTACGAACATTTCGATAAAGATGGAAATAATTTATATATTATTGCTCAATTTTACCCACGAATGGCAGTATATAATGATGTAGAAGGATGGCAGAATATGCAATTTTGGGGTTCTGGCGAATTTGCGTTACCTTTTGGGAATTTTGAAGTAAACATTACCGTTCCAGCCGATCATATTTTGGAGGCCACAGGAACTTTATTAAACAGAGCCGAAGTATTTACCTCTGCGCAATTGGCGCGCTATGCTCAAGCTGAAAAGTCTTTTGACAAACCTGTAATTGTGGTAACGCAAGCCGAGGCAGAGGCAGCAGAGAAAGGATTTTCAGATCAAAAAAAAACTTGGAAATTCAAAGCAGAAAATGTTCGTGATTTTGCTATATCAACTTCTCGAAAATTTATTTATGATGCCATGGCCGTAAAAACGGGAAGTAAAACTGCAATGGCCATATCCTTGTATCCAAAAGAAGGAAATCCGTTGTGGGAAGAATATTCTACCCGAATGGTTGCTCATACGTTAAAAAGCTATTCAAGTTATACTTTTGACTATCCTTATCCCAAAGCAATCTCTATCAATGCTCGTGATCAAGGTATGGAATATCCCATGATTTGTTGGAATTTTGGACGTACTGATGCAGAAGGAAAATATACCGAACAAGGAAAGTATGCTATGCTGGGTGTAATTTGTCATGAAGTAGGACACAATTTCTTTCCGATGATTATCAATTCAGATGAACGCCAATGGACATGGATGGATGAAGGGCTAAATTCGTTTATGGAATTCTTAGCAGAAAAATCATTTGATGCCAATTTTCCCGTGAGACGAGGTCCTGCAAAAAACATTGTTCCCTATATGAGTGGTGATCAGAAAGGATTGGAGCCCATCATGACCAACTCTGAAAGCATTCGACAATTTGGAAATAATGCTTATGGAAAACCAGCAACTGCTTTAAATATTCTACGAGAAACTGTTATGGGGCACGAATTATTTGATTATGCTTTTAAAACCTACGCCAACCGTTGGAAATTTAAACATCCCACACCAGAAGATTTCTTTAGAACGATGGAAGACGCCTCGGCAGTAGATTTAGATTGGTTTTGGAGAGGTTGGTTTTATACCACTGATGCCAATGATATTGGTATAAAAGAAGTAAAAAAGTACTTTGTGAGCAACGAACCTTCTAAAGAGGTCACCGAATTTATGAAAAAACAAAGACGTCGTGACACCAATCCTGGGCCAATGGTCTATATGATTGCAGAAGGAAGTTCTGATTATAAAAAGGAGTTGAACAAACCATTTAAAATTGCTGATTGCAGAGCTTTATCGGATTATGTAACTGAACATTTCAATGCTGCGGAACGCGCAAAATTAACGGAACCAAAATATTTCTATCAAGTCACTTTTGATAAACCAGGCGGATTGGTAATGCCAATCATTGTTGAATTAACTTTTGAAGATGGCACAACAGAAACGCAAACATTCCCTGCTCAAATTTGGCGGATGAATGATAAAGAAGTGAGCCGAACTTTTGCCACACAAAAAGCTATTACCAAAATTCAATTAGACCCGAAATTAGAAACTACTGATATTGATACCACAAATAATACTTGGCCAAAAGAAGAAGTAAAATCGAAATTTGAGTAAGAACTTTGTAACTTTGTAATTCATTAAATATCAAATAGTATGTTTGGAATAGGAGGAGGCGAATTCATTTTTATCATTTTTGTAGCACTAATGCTTTTCGGAACAGATAAGTTACCCGAGGCCGCTAGAACTTTTGGTAAAATCATGGCTAATTTAAAGCATGCCACTAACGAAATTAAAACTGAAATTCAAAAAAGTGCCGACGTTCAAGAAATAAGTGAGTCACTAAAACAAGTAACGGCATCATTTACCGCAGAAGTTGACAAGGTAAAAGAAACAGTTGCTGTTCCGAAAATTGATTTGGGCGAAAATGTCATATCAGATGCAGCTTCAAGCATCAGCCATGTAAAAGAAGATATTGAAGATATTGCTTCAGGCCCAATTAAACGACAATTGTAGTGTTAGAAAAAATCATCGCATTAGACAAACAATTATTGGTATACCTCAACGGATTAGGTTCGCCAGCATTTGACGATTTGTGGTTGATGATTACCAAACAAGCTTATTGGACTCCTTTATTTTTATTTTTAGCCTATTTGGTGTACCAAAAAAAAGGGTTTAAAAATCTCTTACTTATTATTCTTTTTATTGCTGTTATTTTGTTGTGTTGCAATACTGCTGTTGAACTTTTTAAATGCTATTTTCAAAGATTACGTCCGTGTAATGACCCTGAATTAAAAAACAGTATTAGAATTGTGCACTACACCGACACCTATAGTTTTTTCTCCGGTCATGCTTCTAATTCAATGGCAACCATGTTGTTTTTGTATTTAATTCTAAAAAAATACTACAAGTATATTTTTTTAATCCTATTATACCCTTTGATATTTGCTTATAGTCGTATCTATCTTGGTGTACACTTCCCTACCGATATTTTGACGGGTTATGTTTTTGGAGCTCTTTTTGGAATTGTTTTTTATGCTATTTATAAAAAGTATTTTCAAAAATATTGATAGTAATTTTTAACTTTAAAAAAACTACAAATTACAAAAAGGATTTACAAACTGTTTATCGCTTCTCAATTTTAATGGTACTTTGTTTGTTTTCTGAAGTTAATTTCACAAAATAATTTCCTGAATTCAATGAAGTTACATCTATTTGAATAGAATTGGCATCGCAGATTTTTTATATCTTTGAAAACTACAACAAATCCATTTTATTAAATGCTTACCATCAATTTTCATCCTTTTATAAATTTAGAAACCGAGCGCTTGCTGTTAAGAAGAATTTCTGATGATGATGTGAACGAAATTTTGGAACTTCGTGGTAATCCAGAAACCATGAAGTATATTCCGCGTCCTGTGGCTACGACTGTAGAGGAAGCATTGGCACATATTAAAATGATTAATGATAAAATTGAGGCAAACGAAGGCATCAATTGGGCGATAACGATTAAAGGAAATCCAAAACTAATAGGAGTTATTGGACATTACAGAATACAACCCGAAAACCATCGTTGTGAAATTGGCTATATGATTCTGCCACAATATAACGGACAAGGACTTGTTACTGAAGCCGTAAAAGCAGTTGTAGCATATGGATTTGATAATTTGCAAATGCATTCTATCGAGGCCGTCATTGATCCTAATAATATAGCTTCGGAACGCGTATTACAAAAAAATGGTTTTATAAAAGAAGCGCAAATTCTTGAAAATGAATTGTGGGATGGCAAATTTTGGGATACGGTAATTTATTCGCTTTTAAAAAGAAATTTCAAAAGATAATTATCCTCTTGTCTTAAATTTAGGTAAGGATTTGACATACAATTCTTCAACTTTTTTTCGCGCCCATTCGGTTTTTCGAAGAAACGTTAAGCTTGATTTTATTGTTGGTTTATCCGTAAAACATTTAATTTTTATCAATTCTCCTAAGGTATCAAATCCATAAAAATCAACCAATTGTTCTACAATCACTTGAAGTGTAATTCCGTGTAAAGGATCTTTAGATTTGTTATTTTCCATGTTACAAATATAGCATAGAAAACCACAATCAAACATAATCACTTAACTTAAAAGAGAATGCTTAAATTACATTTACCTCCACTTTTTTGATTTTTTGTTTCATTTAATTGTTAGTACATTTGTTACCTGTTATGATAAAAGTTGCCAACATACTTAATAAAAGAGCCAAATTTGATTATGAAATAATCGAAACCTATTCGGCTGGTATTGTTTTAACGGGTACAGAAATTAAATCCATACGATTAGGTAAAGCGCAAATTGCCGATAGTTTTTGTGAATTTAATGATGACGGAGAACTTTTTGCGATAAACACATCTATTGAAGAATATGCTTTTGGAAATCAATTCAATCACAAAGCTCGAAGTGAGCGAAAACTTTTACTTAACAAAAGAGAGCTAAAATCTTTAGAAAGAAGTGTGGAAACAAAAGGTTTGACAATCATTCCGCTTCGTTTATTTACAAATGAAAAAGGATTAGCAAAAATAGAAATTGGACTTTGCAGAGGAAAAAAAACCTATGACAAAAGAGAATCTTTAAAAGAGCAGGATACAAAACGTGACTTAGATCGATTAAAAAAAGCATTCTAAGTTTTTTTTACCCAAAAATATGACTAAATTTGTCAAGACAAATAAATTCATTTTTAAAAGATGAAAACCTTACTTAAAAATGCACGAGAACAAAAACAACTAAAAACCCGTGAGTTAGCTCAACTTATCGGGATTGACCAAGCATTGATCAGTAAATTTGAAAGTGGAACTCGAAAACCAACAAGAGAACAAGTACTTAAACTAGCTCAAGTATTAGAATTAGATTATGAAACTTTAATGGTTGCTTGGCTTAAGGAACGAATTTTATATGAAATTGGACATGAAGAATTTTCGTTAAAAGCATTACAGTTAGTTCAAGAAGAAATTGAAAATAGCTACAAGAAAACGAAGCTATCTATTTCAAAAAGTTTACAGCATATTTTAGATGAAATTGATACATTAAAATTAAAGTTAGATCAATTTAGACAATTTGATAGCTATAGAATTGCACAAGCTTTAGAACTTGAATACACTTTTGAAAGTAATCGAATTGAAGGGAATACTTTAACGCTTCGTGAAACCGATTTAGTCATTAACGAAGGGCTGACGGTTTCTGGCAAAAGCATGCGAGAACATTTAGAAGCACTTAATCACCAAGAGGCTATTGGATACATAAAACAAATAATGGAACGCAATTTTTCTATAAATGAAAGAGAACTATTAACCATTCATAATTTAATTCTACGAGGAATTATTCCAGAGGACGCTGGTCGTTATCGCAGCGTTCAAGTTATGATTAAAGGAAGCGCTCACATGCCACCACAACCATTCATTGTACCAAAAAAAATGGAGGATTATTTTATTTGGTATGAAGAAAATAAAGCAACGTTACACCCTGTTATTCTAGCCGCAGAAATGCACGAACGATTGGTTACTATTCATCCTTTTATTGACGGAAATGGCAGAACCTCTCGATTAACAATGAACTTGATTCTTTTACAAAATGGTTATGTAATTGCCAATATCAAGGGAGATTATGAAAACAGGATGCAGTACTATCAAGCTCTGGAATCTGCGCAAACATCAAACAGTAAAGAAGACTTTCTTCATTTTATAGCACAAACAGAAAAAAACAGTTTGGAACGCTATTTAAGTATTATTAGTCAATCTAAACCCACTTAATGTGGGTTTAGATTTAGTTTTTATTTTCTAGCAAGGGAACAAATTTGAAATCGCCAAACTCGTGTTTTTCAAATTGGGTTTCATTTTTGCGAATCAACATAGTCATGATTTGATCTTTATTGCCAACCGGAATAATCAGTCTTCCTCCAATCTTAAGCTGTGCCATTAATGGATTTGGAATAATTGGAGCACCTGCTGTAACAATGATACTATCGAATGGCGCATGATTAGGCAATCCTTTATATCCATCTCCAAAAGATAAATGTTTGGGTCTAATTCCAAGTTTCGGGAGCAACAATGACGTTGTTTTAAATAACTCGTTTTGACGCTCTATTGAATATACTTTGGCACCAAGCAAACACAAAACTGCGGTTTGATAACCGCTTCCTGTTCCAATTTCCAAAATTTTTTGATCTTTTTTTACCTCTAATAATTGACTTTGATACGCCACTGTATAGGGTTGTGAAATAGTTTGACCAGCACCAATAGGAAACGCTTTGTCTTGATACGCAAAATCCTCAAAACTTGAATTAAGGAATAAATGACGTGGAATTTTTTTTATTGCTTCCAATACATTTTTATCTACAATTCCTTTATCCTCAAGTTGTTTTGCCAGTTGATTTCGAAGACCTTGATGCTTATTCGTATCTTTCAATTTAGGTTCTGATTTATTTGCGTAAAAATAGAAGTAAAAAATCCAAAAAACAAATTCCAAATTCTAAAAAACTTGAACCTTGAAAACCAAAACTTGAAACAAATATCTTATTTTTGTTGAAAATACTTTTTTATGCTTAAAGTTGGCGTGTTAGGTGCAGGACACCTCGGAAAAATACATCTACGATTGCTGCAACAATCTGAAAAATATGAATTAGTGGGGTTTTATGATGAAAATCATGAAAATGGAGCCAAAATTGCAACCGAATTTGGCTATAAACAGTTTGATACTATTGCCAAATTAATTCATGCTGTGGATGTTATCGATATTGTAACTCCTACTCTTTCTCATTATAAATGTGCCAAAGTTTCTATAAAAAGTGGAAAACATGTCTTCATTGAAAAACCCATTTCGACAACCGTTGAAGAAGCTGAGGAGATTATCGCTTTAGCCAGAGAATATAATGTAAAAGGTCAAGTGGGACACGTTGAACGATTCAATCCAGCTTTCATAGCTGTAAAAGATATGATTGAAAGCCCGATGTTTATAGAAACCCATCGTTTGGCTGAATTCAATCCACGCGGTACTGATGTTCCTGTAGTTTTAGATTTAATGATTCACGATATCGATGCTATTTTGAGTGTGGTGAAATCTAAGGTTAAAGCTGTTCACGCTAGTGGCGTTTCCGTTTTAAGTCAATCACCAGATATCGCTAATGCTCGTATTGAATTTGAAAATGGTTGTGTTGCCAACATTACTTCCAGTAGAATTTCAATGAAAAACATGCGTAAATCACGATTCTTTCAAAAAGACGCCTACATTTCGGTAGATTATTTAGATAAAATCTGTGAAGTTGTAAAAATGAAAGAAGCACCAGAGGTTCCAGGTGATTTCGATATGATTTTACAAAATGCTGAAGGTGAAAAAAAACAAATCTATTTCGCCAATCCTGAAGTTTCACCAAACAACGCCATTTTGGATGAACTAGAAACTTTTGCAGATGCAATCGCAAATAATACAACTCCAATTGTAACTTTAGAAGATGGAACCGAAGCATTAAGAGTAGCGTACATGATTATTGATTCGATGAATGAAAAATAGAAAAATGAAACCATTAAGAAATTAAAAAATTAAGAAATTTAAGACTTAATGAAGCTAAATATCTTCATGGTTCAAGTTGAAAACAAACTAAACAAAAATAATGAAAACAATAGCAGTAATAGGTGCAGGAACCATGGGCAACGGGATTGCTCACACTTTTGCGCAGAGCGGTTTTACCGTAAAATTAATCGATATTTCTGAAAAATCTTTAGAAAAAGGAATGGCAACTATAGCTTCCAATTTGGATAGAATGGTAGCAAAAGGAACGATTACCGAAGCCGACAAACACAAAACTATCGGAAACATTATCACGTATACCGACATAAAAGATGGTGTTGTAGGAACCGATTTAGTTGTGGAAGCTGCTACAGAAAATGTAACATTAAAACTAAACATTTTCAAACAATTGAGCGATATTTGCGATCACAATGTGATTTTAGCAACCAATACCTCGTCCATTTCTATCACACAAATCGCCGCACAAGTAGTGCATCCCGAGCGCGTAATTGGAATGCATTTTATGAATCCAGTGCCAATTATGAAATTGGTTGAAATTATTCGCGGTTACAATACTTCTGATGACGTTACCAAAACCATTATGGATTTATCGGTAAAATTAGGTAAAACACCAACCGAAGTTAACGACTATCCTGGATTTGTAGCCAACAGAATCCTTATGCCTATGATTAACGAATCAATCGAAACGTTATACAATGGCGTTGCTGGCGTTCAAGAAATTGACACTGTAATGAAACTAGGAATGGCACATCCTATGGGACCTTTACAATTAGCAGATTTTATTGGACTTGACGTATGCCTTTCTATTCTAAACGTAATGTACGACGGTTTCAAAAATCCAAAATATGCGCCCTGTCCTCTATTAGTAAATATGGTTATGGCCGGAAAACTGGGTGTTAAATCGGGTGAAGGTTTTTACGATTATTCAGATAGCAAAAAAGCAGAAAAGGTTTCTAAACAATTCTTGAAATAATTAACAATGGATAATTGATAATTGATAATTTTTAAATTATTAATTATCAATTGTCAATTATCAATTGAAAAATGAGCAAAATAATCCCCTTCAAAGCCGTTCGTCCTACTCCAGATAAAGTAGCGTTAGTAACGTGTCGTAATTACGATGATTATTCACCTGCCGAATTGGCTTCATGGCTGGATTTCAATCCGTATTCGTTCTTGCATGTGATTAATCCTGCTTATGTTCATTCGCAAAAGATTACTTTAGACAAGCGTTTTAAAGGTGTTGCTCACAAATATCAAGATTTCAAAAATGATGGCATTTTCCTTGAAGATGACAAACCAGCTTTCTTTTTGTATGAAATTCAAACCAAAAATCAGTCGTTTACAGGAATTGTAGCAGGTACATCTATCGACGATTATAAAAATAATGTCATCAAAAAACACGAAGATACCTTGCAATATCGTGTAGAATATTTTAAGGATTATTTACACCAAACGGGTTTCAATACGGAACCAGTTTTGATTACGTATCCCGATAATTTAGAATTAAATAATTGGATTTCTGAAAAGAAAAAGGAAAAGCCTATTTATCATTTTGCTACTACTAATAAAGAAAAACACACACTCTGGAAAGTGGAATCGGAATCAGAAATAACTTGGTTAGAGCATCAATTTGAAAACATTCCACAATTGTATATTGCTGATGGTCATCATCGTTCAGCTTCGGCAGAATTATTATTTGACGAAAACAAGCATTTAGAAAATGAGAATCTAAGATACTTTATGAGTTTTTTAATTGCCGAAAGTAATGTAAAAATATTTGAATTTAACCGAATTGTCCGTGATTTGAATGGCTATTCTAAAGAAGACTTTATTTTAAAATTATCCGAACATTTCATCATTAAAACCAAAGAACAAGAATTGTGGAAACCACAAGATAAATTTGAGTTTGGGATGTATTTAGACGGCAATTTTTATGCTTTATTTTATAAACAAGAAAATACCTCTTTATCAACTCGCGAGCAATCAAGGGAAAAAATTTTAGAAAATCTTGATGCGCAAATTTTATATGATAAAGTACTACAACCTATATTAGGAATTGAAGATTTACGAAACGATGAACGCATTGAATACATTCCCGGAAAACAATCTATTCTAACTATAAAAGAATTGGTTGACGAAGGTGAATTTGCAGTAGGATTTATGTTGTATCCAAGTGATATTTCTGAAATTAAAGCCTTAGCGGACAACAATTTAATTATGCCTCCAAAAAGCACGTATATTGAACCGAAATTTCGTAGTGGTTTAATGGTATACGAACTTTAAAATTTAACCATGAAAAATTTACTCGCATCCTTTCTTTTTTTTGTATTTTGCTACTCTGTCGCTGCTCAAATAAGAGAAACCTACGTGCCCAATACTTTTAATTCGCCTGAACCAAAATTTATTTTACCAACAGTGGAATTGCCAGAACATATAGTTCAATTTAATCCTATAACTTATGGCAAAATCAAAAGAAAAAATGATAATGGCAGAATTAGTAAGTATGATATTCAAGGGAATATTATAAGTGATAGTATCAATTATTACGAAGGAATAAAAGTAGCGCATTATGCTTATGAAAAAGGGAAATTGATCAGTTACAGCAATTTGTTTACTCCTGATAAGAAAGAATTGGAAAGGCAAAAACGTAGTAATCAAATAGACGCCGAAAATCAAATTAGAGAAACTGGTTCAGCTATGATCGCAGAAATGGATTCGAATCAAACAGAAACCACGTATACTGCCAAACTCAACAATAATGGACAAATTGAATCTTATTTCTGGAAATATAATGTAAAAGACGGAAAAAAATACGGCGGAAAAAATTATGAAGTAAAATATGATAAGAATAAAATTAGCGCAATAAATTCATTCGATATTGTCGAAAAACTTTTTTATCAATCTGATTTTTTAATAAAAAAAGAAATAACAAATAGTTTATACAAAAATAGAGAGACTTTACATTACTATTATACTACTGCTGGCAATTTACATTACATCACCACTGAAAGTAACTATGACAATTCCAAAATAAATTCTCGTATTGTCCTAAAAGACTCTGTGGCCTATGATGCACAAAATCGTATCGTGTGGCATGGCTTGAAAACAAATTATTCAACCTATTCCTACGATAAAAAAAACAGATTGATCGAAGAAACAAAATACCTTTCTA
Source organism: uncultured Flavobacterium sp. (assembly GCA_964610785.1). GTDB lineage: Bacteria > Bacteroidota > Bacteroidia > Flavobacteriales > Flavobacteriaceae > Flavobacterium. Next base: position 24,492 of record CAZSZH010000022.1, read on the forward strand.
AAAATCTTTATTCCAAAAATCAATTTGAATATACCAATGATAATATAACTAAAATGGTACAGAAAACGTATGATGTAAAAGGAAAAGAATTTGGTACCATAACGGAATATTTATATGTAAAAAACAAACTTTCAGAAATAAAAACAGAAGTTTTAAACTTAGATATTAATACAAAGAAAAAATATGAATATGATGGTGAAAATCGTCTCATTTTAATCAAAAAATTGGACTATAAAAGAGCAAACTTATCGACTAGTGATGAGAAATATTCTATTGAAATGACCCTAAAATACGATAAGAAGACGGTAATCATTAATAACAATTATAGCACCGATAGATACGACTTTTACTAAACAACCCATTAATGTCAATAGCAAACAATCTAGTCAACATAAAATCCCAACTTCCTAATCAAGTAACTTTAGTAGCGGTTTCAAAAACCAAACCCGTTGCTGATTTGATGGAAGCGTACAATGCTGGGCAGCGTATTTTTGGTGAAAATAAAATCCAAGAAATGACTGAAAAATGGGAACAAATGCCCAAAGATATTCAATGGCACATGATTGGTCATGTACAAACTAATAAAGTCAAATATATGGCAGCGTACGTGAGTCTAATTCATGGAGTTGACAGTTTAAAATTATTGCAAGAAATCAATAAGCAGGCTTTAAAACATCATCGCACTATTGATTGTTTACTGCAAATTTATATTGCAGAAGAAGAGAGTAAATTTGGATTGGACGAAGAAGAATTAATCGAGATACTAAATTCTGAAGAATTCCAACAATTAAAAAATATAAAAATTGTGGGACTAATGGGAATGGCAACTTTCACAGAGAATAAAAATCAGATTATAAAGGAATTTCAAAATTTGAAAAGAATTTTTGATAAATTAAATAATCAACCTAAAACCAATAACTTACAACCTTCAACCTTATCAATGGGTATGTCTGGAGATTATCAACTAGCCGTTGAATGCGGAAGCACAATGGTTCGAATTGGAAGTAGTATCTTTGGAACAAGGTAATCAATTACAAGATCAATAGCAATTGCAAAATTCAATAAAGAGAAAATGGATAACGAGAAAACTATTTTTAGCGAAAAAATATTTAATTTTGAAGATAGACTGGTTCGTTTTGCCGGAGAATGTATTTTATTTACTAGAAATTTGAATAAAACTTATGAAAATGAATATTATAAAAATCAATTAATTAGATCTTCTGGAAGTTCATCGCTTAATTTTGGTGAAGCTCAAGGTACAATTAGTGATAAAGATTTTATTTTTAAAGTAGGTTTAGTAGTAAAAGAATTAAAGGAATCTCGAAATTCTTTAAAAATATTAGATTATATAAAAGTAGGTGACGAAAATATAATACCCTTACTTTTAAAAGAGGTTGAAGAGCTAATTGCAATTTCTTCAAAAATGATAATTAATAAAAAATAATCTTTCAATATCAATCACGACAACAATTACAAAATTCAATTCCTTTAATTTATAGGATTGTTTTTTGAAATTGACGTTAATTTTTGAAATTGATATTGACATTGAAAATGTACGCAATACTTGACATAGAAACTACTGGAGGACAATTCAACGAAGAAGGAATAACCGAAATCGCCATCTATAAATTTGATGGTCACGAGGTCGTGGATCAATTCATCAGTTTGGTCAACCCAGAAAAGGAAATTCAACCGTTTGTAGTTAAATTGACCGGAATTAATAATGCCATGTTGCGCAGTGCTCCAAAATTTTATGAAGTCGCCAAACGAATCATTGAAATCACAGAAGATTGCATTGTTGTAGCTCATAATTCCTCATTTGATTATCGAATTTTAAGAACAGAATTCAATAGGCTGGGTTATGATTTCATTCGACCAACACTTTGCACCGTCGAATTATCTAAAAAACTAGTTCCCGGAATGGAATCCTATAGTTTAGGAAAATTAGTTCGTGCACTCGGAATTCCGGTTACCGATAGACACCGAGCTAGTGGAGATGCGCTAGCCACGGTAAAATTATTCAAGTTATTACTATCAAAAGATACTGAAAAAGAGATTTTAATCAGTTCAATTAAAGTAGAAATAAAAAGTGGATTAGTTCCAAAACTTCTTGATATCGTTGAGAGTTTGCCAACTAAAACGGGAATTTATTACATCCATAATGACAAAGGAGATTTAATTTATATCGGCAAAAGTAAGAACATCAAAAAAAGAGTCAACCAGCATTTTACAGGTAAAACAAATAAGTGCAAAAAAATTCAATTGGAAGTTTTTGCGGTAACATACGAAGAAACAGGAAGCGAGTTGATTGCCCTATTAAAGGAAAGTGATGAAATTAAAATCAACAAACCCATTTATAATCGCGCGCAACGAAAAAGTATTTTCCAGTATGCTTTATACGAGGTTTTAGACGAAAATGGTTATTTATGTTTACAATTGCAAAAAACAGATGGTAGAAAAAAAGAAATTACTTCCTACACCTCTATTCAAGAAGGGAAAAATGCTTTATTTCGAATTACTGAAAAATATAATTTGTGTCAAAAATTAAACGGATTATATGAAACACAAAACGGTTGTTTTCAATACAAAATTAAAGAATGTAACGGAGCTTGTTTAGGAAAAGAATCTACACATGAATACAATCAACGGGTACAAGATTTTATAAATGTAATGAAGTTTGAAAACAATAATATGATTGTCATCGATCGAGGCAGGAAAGTAGATGAGAGAAGCGCTGTTTTAATAGAAAACGGAATTTACAAAGGGTATTGTTTCTTCGACTTAAATTACCAAATTACGAATATCGAAGTTTTGAAAAATATACTAATTCCGATGCAAAATAATCGCGACACCCGACAAATTATCCAGAATTATCTGAGAAAAAATAGAGTGATGAAGATTGTAAAGTTTTGATCAACGATTGAAGATTAATGAAATTTGAATTTAGACCGTAAAATTTGAAGCCTAAAACAAATAATATACTGATTACCATCATAGGACCAACTGCTATAGGAAAAACCTCCTTGAGTATTGCTTTGGCAAAAAAATTTAATTGTGATATTATTTCCTGCGATAGTCGTCAGTTTTATAAGGAAATGAAAATTGGTACTGCCGTTCCAACGAATGAAGAATTGGCAAGTGCATCACATCATTTTATTCAAAATAAATCGATTTTTGACACCTATTCTGTTGGTGATTTTGAGAAAGAAGCTATTGCTAAATTGGATGCGTTGTTCTTAAAAAACAACATTCAAATAATGGTTGGAGGTTCAGGTTTATATGTTGATGCTGTGCTGAAAGGATTTGATATCTTTCCTGAAATTGATTCTAAATTTCGGGAGGAAGTTCGTTCGACTTATGAAGAAAAAGGGTTGGAATATCTTCAAAATCAGTTGAAAGAATTAGATAACGATTATTATAATTTTATTTCGAAAAGCAATCCACAAACCTTACAAAATCCGCAACGACTGATGCGTTTCCTCGAAGTTTGTCTTGGAACTAAGAAACCTTATTCCTCCTTTTTAAACAAAGAAAAAAACAAAAGAAACTTCACGCCTATCATCATTGGTTTAGAGGCAGATAGAGAAATAATGTTCGATAGAATCAACCAACGGGTAGATGTAATGATAAACGACGGTTTATTATATGAAGCTGAACAATTATTTCCAAACAAAGAACTAAATGCATTACAAACCGTTGGTTACAGGGAGTTATTTGATTATTTTGAAGGAAAATTTTCTTTAGATTTTGCAGTCGACGAAATTAAAAAAAACACAAGACGATTCGCCAAACGTCAATTAACCTGGTTTAAACGAACAGAAAACACCTCATGGTTTGATTATTTAGTAGATAAAGAAGAAATTATTAACTCGATAAATAGCTTAATTTTTAATTTTTAATTCTTATTTCTTTTATGCCAATCTCACCTAACTTCACTTCTATTTTATCCAAAACTTGGGAAATTAATTTTCTACAATGTTATCCTAATGGCTATTTGAAATATACTGATTTATGTAACCTTTTTCAGTTAACAGCAGCTGCACATTCTGAACTTGGCGGATTAAGTTTTAGCGATATGCAAGAATTTAACCAAGCTTGGGTATTAAGTAAAATGAGAGTTGAAGTGATTCGCTTGCCACAATGGAAGCAAACTGTAACGGTAAAAACCTGGATTAAATCATTAGAAAATTCGCGTTCGATTCGTTGTTTAGAAATGTATCTTGGTGAAGAAAAGATTGTCGGTTGCGAAACTTTTTGGGCAGTGTTCAATACCAAAACACGCCGTCCAGAAACTTTAGCATTACCTCATGATCATTTTGAGAAGTATGCCAACAAATCAGCGGTCATAGAACCCTTTTCTAAAATCAACATTCAACAAAAGTTTAAGTTTGTATCCAGTCGAAAAGTGCTTTTGTCTGATATTGATATTGTGAATCATGCTAATAGCATGAAATATTTAGAATGGTGTTTGGATTGTGTAGATGCTAATTTACTTTTAAGTCAAAACCTACAGGCTTTTGAGATGAATTATTTAAAGGAAATATCTCTCAATCAAATCGTTGAAATTGAAAAACATGAAAACATATATACTATTGCAACCGAAGGAAAAACATGTTTTGCTTTAGAACTCGTACAAAAATAAAAAAGCTCCAATTTCTTGGAGCTCATTCTTATTTTTTTACAACTAATCTAAATCCTTCACCGTGAATATTTAAAATCTCAACATTTGGATCGTCTTTAAGGTATTTTCTTAATTTAGCGATATATACATCCATACTTCTAGAAGTAAAGTAGTTATCATCTCTCCAAATTTTGGTCAAGGCCAATTCTCTTGGCATTAAATCCTCTACATACACAGCTAACATTTTAAGTAATTCATTTTCTTTGGGAGATAACTTAATCGGTTCATTACCAGGAAATGTCAGAAAGCGAAGTTTTGAATTCAAATGAAATTTACCAATTTCAAATTCAAATTGAACATTTTCAGGTTTTGTTTCAGTAGCTTTTCTTTGCATGATCGCTTTAATCTTCATCAGCAATACTTCCGAATCGAACGGCTTATTAAGATAATCGTCGGCTCCTACTTTATATCCTTTAAGTACATCTTCTTTCATTGCTTTGGCAGTTAAGAAAACTATTGGCACTTCTTTATTCTTTTCACGTATCTCTTTTGCTAAAGTATAACCATCTTTATAAGGCATCATGACGTCCAAAATACATAAATCAAAAGTGTCTTTTTTGAATTTTTCGAAACCTTCCATACCATTCTTTGCCAAAGTAACCTCAAAGTCATTTAACAATAAATAATCTTTAAGGATGGCTCCAAAATTTTGGTCATCTTCAACTAATAATATTTTTTTTACTTCTTTTTCCATGGTTTTTCTTTAATTTATCAATGGGACTTTTATAATAAATGTACTTCCTTTTCCTTTTTCACTTTCAACAAAAATCTGACCGTTGTGGTCTTCAATAATTCTTTTCACATAAGCCAAACCTAATCCATGTCCTTTCACATTATGTATGTCGCCTGTATGCTCTCTGTAAAATTTTTCAAAAATTCTTTTTTGAGCAGTTTTACTCATTCCAGCCCCTTGATCTTTAATTTTGATAAGAATAAAATCTTTAACATTTTCGGTAGAGATATCGATAACGGGATTTTCTGGCGAATATTTTATGGCATTATCTAAAATATTAACAATTACATTCGTAAAATGAACATCATTTAACAAAACTGAGGCTCTATTTGCTTCAAAATGAGTTGTTATCACACCTTGTCTATCTTCAATAATTAAATTTACGTGATCTATAGCATCGTCAATTATTTGATGAATATTTTGAGATTCCTTTGATATTTCTAATTCTTTCTTCTCTAACTTTGAAATTCTCAAAACATTTTCTACCTGAGCATGCATTCGTTTATTTTCATCACGAATCATTTGAAGGTAGCGAAATACTTTTTCTTTATCATCTATCACTTTTGGGTTTTTGATAGCATCTAAAGCTAAATTAATCGTAGCAATAGGTGTTTTAAACTCATGTGTCATATTGTTGATGAAATCTGTTTTAATTTCAGAAATCTGTCGTTGTTTCATTAATTGATGTAACGCGTTGGCGTAGGCAATAATAATAATCAATGTAAAAATGATTGACAGTAATGTAATAGCCAGTATTTCTGAAAATAAAAATTTCTTTTTTTGAGGAAACGTTACTAATAGTGAATATTTGTTATTTCCGTCATTATCTATAAAAATCGGTATTGAATACGTTGCATATTTATCATAAGCAAAATGTTCTGATTTAATTTTTGTAGCTAAACCATTACTATAAACATTGAATTCAAAGGGAGTTTTAACGCCATATTCTTTCAATTCATTGGCTAAGATTTTTTGTAAATTGTCTTTTGAAACTCGCTCCTGAATGGGATAGTTAGCAACAATATCCTTGTATTGAATTTCAAATCCTGCACGCTCCAGTATATCTAAACTCCCTGATTTTTGGATTGTTATATCTGGTGTAATTTTATTTTTGGGTGACGAATTATCAAAAGAATTATTATTGAAAATCTCTGTTTTTCGTTTGGCTGTAAAACTCTTAATTTTAGAATTATCAGATTTTTTGTCAAAGAGCGTTGAAAATATATCGTAATCTTCAGATATAATACTATTTGAATAAATTATCGTTTCGTTAGTTTTGGTATTTCTTTGTGAGTATCTGTATTCAATTAAATCCTCACTTTTTGGGGACTTTCCAGTACTGTCTTTTAGTTTCTTAACCTTACTATAAAATGCGTACTCTTCTTGTCTCTGCAACTTTTTAGAAACGTTTCCTAAAACTTGTTTTATATGAAATACAAACTGTTCTTCGCTCTTTTCTAATGATGTATTAAACCAATAAACTTGCACTAAAATGATTCCTATTAAAGAAATACTCATTAACAGCACTAAAAGTCTAAAAACAAACTTATTCATCACAACAAAATTAGTATTTTAACAATTGTATTGTTAATAGATTAACCAAACATTAACATTATGCCCAAAAATTATTTATTTTTTAAAATTTCTAAAATTTGATCTACCTGAATTTTGGTTGCTTCAAAATCATTATTTTCAATTACAAATTCACTTCTTGCTTTTCGCTCTTCATCTGATAATTGATTGTTGATTCGCTGCAGTACTTTTTCTTTAGTTGTACTATCCCTTTGTAAGACGCGGTTTATTCTAGTTTCAAGAGGTGAAGCAATTGTAATAATATAATCGCAATCTTTGTAGCTGCCGCTTTCAAACAATATCGCCGCTTCTTTTATAATAAATGGATATTTCTGATGTTGAAGCATCCAATTTTCAAAATGTTTTTTAACAGCAGGGTGTACAATTCCGTTAAGAAGTTTTAATTTTTCTGATTCATTAAAAACGATAGAGGCTAATTTTTCTCTTATTAGCTTGTTGTTTGAATCAATGATATCGGTGCCGAAAATCTCGGTTATTTTTTTAACGATTTCAGGAGAATCCATTACTTTTTTGGCTTCTAAATCTGAAATATAAACAGGAATTCCCTTGGATTGAATGTAATTGGCAATGGTGGTTTTCCCGCTTCCTATACCTCCTGTCAAACCAATAATTCTGGTTTTTCGCTCGTGTGGTTCAACTAATTTTTGAATGGGAGCGATAATAGTATCAATCGCCTTTTCAACTGTTTTTTGCAGGGGAACTTCTCTTGCAATGTTCAGTTGCTTTTCAAATGGTTGTTCGTTACTATTTACTTTAAAAAACAATTCCGGAAAAGCATCTTGTGGCCTTTTCTTCAAGATATTAATTTTAATATAAGAAGTTAAATAGCCAAACCCATAGCCAAAGAATTGTTTCCAAACCGCTAATACAGACAAAAGTCCAATAATTGGATTTTTATTTTGAAAACTAGACACAAGGAATACTGCCGTAAAATATAGAAAATAAATTTTCAAAAACCAATCAAATAGAATGAGAAGCAATGCAACCGAAAGCAGTAGTCCTACGATAAAAAAAGTTGGAAACCAGTAGGTAATTTTATTATATTCTGGGTACCAACTATTTAATATGGGTCTTGCTTTACCAAATTTAGAAACTTGAACACTAAATTTATCCCAATCGATTCTTCTTTTATGGTAAACAAAAGCAGATGAAAATAATCGGGTTTCAAAACCCAATTTCCATAATCTAATGGTTAAATCGGGATCTTCACCAGGATGAATATTTCCAAATCCATTAGATTTTTCAAATGCTTTTTTAGAAATTCCCATGTTGAAACTTCTAGGTTGAAACTTATTAATCTTCTCTGACCCACCTCTTATGCCTCCTGTGGTAAGAAACGAAGTCATGGCAAAATTTATAGCTTTTTGAATATTAGAAAATGATTTCAAAGCATTATCTGGCCCACCAAAACAATCAACATAATTAGATTGTAGTTCTTTTTCAACCTCAACCAAATACTGACTCGGAATAATACAATCGGAATCAAATATGATAAAATAATCTCCTTTTGCACGACGCATTCCATAATTTCTTGAATCTCCGGGTCCTGAGTTTTGTTTAAAATAGTAAGAAATAGTTAATTTATTCGAATATTCCTCAACAACTTCTTTACAATCTACCTGTGACCCATCTTCAACGATTACCACTTCAAAATCTTTTTTATATGTTGATTGAAGTAAGCTATCCAGCAATTCTTTAATCTCGTCGGGTCTATTGTAGACAGGAATAATAATTGAAAAATACATTTCCATAAAATTTTCACAAATATACTCTTTCTCTAAAATAAAAGTCCCAACGAATTGAGACTTTTCTATGAACTTTTAATTAAATACTTCTTCAAAAATAGATGTTTGGGAAATGCTAATTTCTTATTTTGCGAATAACTCTAACTCCTAATTTTTTGCTCCCATTTCCAAGCGCTAGCCAGACAATCCTCCAAGCTAGATTGTGCTTTCCATCCCAAAACAACATTTGCTTTTTCTGTATTGGCATAGGCTTCGGTAATATCACCCTCTCTTCTACCTACAATTTGATAATTCAATTTTTGTCCCGAAACTTTTTCAAAAGCCGTAATCACCTCCAAAACCGAGCTTCCTGTTCCTGTACCCAAATTGAAAGTTTCTACTTTGGCTAGATTTTGTTTATCGACCAATCGTTTCATAGCTACCACATGGGCTTTAGCTAAATCGACTACATGAATGTAATCACGAACAGCCGTTCCGTCAATAGTTGGATAATCACTTCCAAAAACCGAAAGTTTCTCACGCAACCCGATAGCCGTTTGTGTAATAAAAGGCACTAAATTCTGCGGAACGCCTAGTGGCAATTCGCCAATTTCAGCACTCGGATGCGAGCCAATTGGATTGAAATAACGCAACAAAATCGAGTTTAAATTGGTTACCTTAGCTACATCAGTAATAATTTCTTCCCCTATTTGTTTGGTATTTCCATAAGGCGACATGGCTGGTTGCACTGAAGCATCTTCAGTAATCGGCATCTTTTCGGCTTGACCGTACACCGTACAAGACGAGCTAAATATAAAGTTTGCACTTGGTAAAGAAGCTAATTCTTGTAAAATATAAACTAAAGCACTAATGTTGTTTTCGTAATACAACAACGGATTTTCAACACTTTCACCTACGGCTTTTGAGGCAGCAAAATGAATGACTCCTGCAACATCGCTGTGTTTCTTAAAGAAATTCTGAACCGATGCTTTGTCTCGCAAATCCATCTTTTCAAAAATGGGTTTCTTTCCTGTAATGTTAAAAATTCCATCCAATACACTTTCCGATGAATTGGAAAGGTTGTCAATGGCAACTACTTCAAATCCTTCATTTTGCAATTCCACAACCGTATGTGAACCAATAAATCCTAATCCTCCTGTTACTACTATTTTCATATTTTTTTTAGTTATCAGTCGCAGTCGAAGTATAAAGTAGCTGTGACTGAATACTGAGACTGTAAACTATTAAACATATTCTAAAACGCTATCGGTTATAAATTTAATTTGTTCCTCATCCAACTCGGTGTGCATTGGCAAAGCAATCACCTCTTTACACAATTGATTGGTTACTGGAAAATCTTCTTCCTTGTATCTTGAATCGGCATAGGCTTTCTGACTGTGCAACGGAATTGGGTAATAAATTGCACACGGAATTCCTTTTCCTTGCAAATGTTCCAACAAGCCATCGCGTTTCCCATTCATAATTCGGATGACATATTGATGAAATACATGGCAATCACAAGTATCACAAATGAATGGAGCCCAAATATTCGGATTCACACTCAATGCAACAGAATATTTTCTAGCCGCTTCTTGACGTGCTTTATTGTACGCGTCTAAATGCGGTAATTTCGCTTTCAAAACTCCCGCCTGAATGCTATCCAAACGCGAGTTCACGCCTACTACATCGTGATGGTAACGCTCGTACATTCCATGATTTACAATACCTCGTAATTTGTGCGCCAAAGCATCATCATTGGTAAAAATCGCACCACCATCGCCATAACATCCTAAATTTTTAGACGGAAAAAACGACGTTGCTCCCACATGACCAATCGTTCCCACTTTCCTTTTAGAACCATCTTTCGATGCATAATCAGCACCAATCGCTTGAGCATTATCTTCAATAACATACAAATTGTGTTCGGCTGCCAGTTCCATAATCGCATCCATATTGGCAGCTCTTCCAAACAAATGTACCGGAACAATCGCTTTCGTTTTGGGTGTAATCGCTTTGCGAATTCCTTCTAACGAAATATTCATATTATTGATATCCACATCGACCAAAACCGGAGTCAATTGCAACAAGGCAATCACTTCTACCGTAGCAGCAAACGTAAAATCGGCCGTAATCACTTCATCGCCTGGTTTTAAATCTAATCCCATCATGGCAATTTGCAACGCATCGGTTCCGTTGGCACACGGAATCACGTGTTTCACGCCCAAATAGTTTTCTAAATCGGCTTGAAATTGATGAACCAAAGGTCCGTTTATATAAGTATTGGTGTCTAAAACTTCCTGAATAGACGCATTAACCTCGTCTTTAATTTTTTCGTATTGACTTTTCAAGTCAACCATTTGCAGTTTTTTCATGGTTTCAAAAATTGGAGTTACAAAAGTATAACATTTCTTATTATTTGAAGCGAATGGTTCGGGCTTTTTTGTAGTCGTTTTTACCGCTTTTGTCACGCACGGCGTTTCCGTCAATCGGGGCTAGACAGCCATGGTCTTTTGTAAAATAAATTGCTTAATTTAGCCACACAAATCAACAACATGTTTTTTCTATACAATTTAGTTATTCTTTTCGCTTCGCAAGTCGTAAAAATTTTGGCATTTTTCAGTCCGAAAATGAAACTATTTGTAGACGGCAGAAAGAAAGTTTTTTCAAAAATTAGAGAAAAAATAATACTTTCAGACCAAACTATCTGGTTTCATGCCGCATCATTGGGCGAATACGAACAAGGTTTACCAGTTATTGAAAAAATAAAAATTGAATATCCCAATCACAAAATTGTGGTGACCTTTTTTTCGCCATCGGGTTATGAAGTTCGAAAAAACAACACTATTGCCGATGTCACCGTTTATTTACCGTTAGACACCAAATCGAATGCTCAAAAATTCATCGATTCGATTCATCCCGAAATGGTGTTTTTCATCAAATACGAATACTGGCCGAATTATTTGAACGAGCTTAAAAAACGGAAAATTAAAACCTATTTAATATCCGGAATTTTTAGAGAAAAACAAGCGTTTTTTAAATGGTACGGTGGCTTTTACAGAAATGCCCTAAAAGCCTTCGATTACTTTTTTGTGCAAAACGACAGTTCGAAAAAGTTGCTTCAAAGCATTGATTTTAATAATGTAAAAATATCGGGCGATACGCGTTTTGACCGTGTAGTTTCCATTTTAGAACGTGACAATTCATTGGATTTTATCGAACAATTTAAAAACAACCAAACCACAATCGTTATTGGAAGTTCGTGGCCCAAAGACGAAAATCTATTGGTGAATTACATTAACAATTCTGACGATACTGTAAAATTTATCATTGCACCACATAACATTCACAAATCAGAAATCGTTAATCTTCAATCGTTAATCAAAAAGAAAACTCTTTTATACTCTGAAAAAGACATCACTGATTTATCAAATTTCAATGTTTTCATCATCGACACCATCGGAATTTTAACCAAAATCTATTCCTACGCCGATATAGCTTATGTAGGTGGCGGCTTCGGAAATCCGGGAGTTCACAACATTTTGGAGCCGGCAACTTTTGGCGTTCCTATTGTCATCGGGCCGAATTATTCGCATTTTGCGGAAGCAACCGCTTTAGTGTATCAAGAAGGTTGTATTTCCATTTCCAATCAAAACCAATTGAATGATGCCTTCAATCTTTTGCTCCACAACGAAGACGAACGCCATGAAAAAGGACATATTTGCTCGACTTTCGTGCAAATGAATAAAGGAGCAACTGCTATTATTTTGAACCACATCTGTAACAATCTTTAAAAAAACAAACCCATAATACTAAACTAAAACCATGAGATTTTTAAAATTATTACTCGTATTATTTGTTATTCAAACCCAAGCTCAGCAAGGCGGCATGTGGATTCCATCGCTCTTAAAAGGCATGAACGAAACGGAAATGAAAAACTTAGGCATGAAAATTTCTGCCGAAGACATTTATTCGGTAAACCATTCGAGTTTGAAAGACGCTGTTCCGCAATTTGATGGCGGCTGTACCGCCGAAGTCATTTCAGACAAAGGCTTGATTTTAACCAACCACCACTGCGGATTTGATGCCATCCAAAACCATTCTACCGTAGAACACGATTACCTTCGCGATGGTTTTTGGGCTTACAAAATGGAAGACGAATTGACCAATCCCAATATGGTGGTCATGTTTGTCGTTCGCATTGAAGATGTAACCACCAAAGTTTTAGAAGGTGTTGCAGTACTGCCAACCGAAGCAGAAAAACAGAAGAAAATTCAAGAAAACATTACTTCTCTAAGCAATTCATTACCCAAAGAAGCTTGGCAAGAAAACAAAATCAAAACGTTTTATGACGGAAATCAATACTTATTATTTGTAACAGAAACCTTCAAAGACATTCGTTTTGTTGGCGCGCCACCAAGTTCGATTGGAAAATTTGGTTCCGATACCGACAATTGGGTTTGGCCACGTCATACGGGAGATTTTTCGTTATTCCGTATTTATGCTGATAAAAACAACCATCCTGCACCTTATGCTGCAGATAACGTACCTTATAAACCAAAACATTTCTTACCCATTTCGATTGCAGGCGTTAAAGAAAATGATTTCACTATGGTGATGGGATATCCGGGTAGAACTACGGAATATTTGCCATCGGTTGCCGTGGATCAGATTGTTACCACACTTAATCCAGCGAAAATTGAAGTTCGCGATGCCGCTTTAAAAGTGCAAGACCGCTTCATGAGAAAAGATCAAGCCATTAAAATTCAGTATGCCTCTAAATATGCCAGTGTTGCCAATTATTGGAAGAAATGGATGGGTGAAACCAAAGGTTTGAAAAAAGCCAATGCGGTTGCCACGAAACAAAAATTTGAAACTGATTTTCAACAAAAAGTCATCAAATCTGGGAAACAAGCAGAATACGGCAATCTTTTAGCCGATTTTCAAAAAAATTATAGCGAAATAAAAGATTATGCCTTAGCGCGTGATTATTTTACGGAAGTGGTTTTGAGAAACACCGAAATTTTATCGGTGGGATACAAACTATACCAATTGGAGCAACTTTTAAATACCAAAGGCGAACAATCCTTCAACGACAGAAAAAATACACTTTCAAAAGGAATTAACGATTTTTATAAAGATTATAATGTAGAAGTTGATAAAAATGTTTTTGAGCAATTAGTGAATTTATATGCTACCAAATCTCCAAAACAATTTTTACCCGAAACCTTGATTAATATTGATGTTCCGAAATTGACAAACGATGTTTTTGCGAATTCAAAATTGACTTCTTTAACTACTTTTAGAGCATTATTAGAAGGCGATTCTAAAACCGTAATTGAAAAATTAAATGCCGATAAAGGGTATCAGTTAATCAAATCGATGGCGGATGCTTATGTAAAAAACGTAACTCCAAAATACGACGAATTGAATTTGAAAAATAGCGCTTTACAAAGAACGTATATGAAAGCGATTTTAGAATTAAATCCAAAATCAGCTCGAATTTTCCCAGATGCCAACAGCACGTTGCGTGTAACTTACGGACAAATAAAAGGATACAAACCTAATGATGCCGTTTACTATGAGCCCTTTACTACTTTGGATGGTGTGATAGAAAAATATGTTCCTGGAGATTACGAATTTGATGTACCTCAAAAACTAATTGATTTATACAACGCCAAAGACTACGGGAATTACGGCGTGAAAGACAAAATGCCGGTGTGTTTTATCGCTACCAATCACACAACTGGAGGGAATTCTGGAAGTCCAGCTTTGGATAGTAATGGGAATTTAATTGGCTTAAATTTTGATAGAGTATGGGAAGGAACCATGAGCGATATTTACTATTCTCCCGACATTTGCAGAAACATTATGGTAGATGCTCGCTATGTTTTATTCATCATTGATAAATTTGCTGGAGCCAAAAACATCATTAATGAATTGAAAATCATATCATCAAGTAGTAAAAAATAATTTTAACAAATTTTTAAGTTTGGCACGAAATTTGTAAAGTAGTAAACGGAATTCGAAGAGAAAATTTAAAAAAGTTTAACTAAAAGTTTTTCCGATAAAAAAAATTTATATCT
>CAZSZH010000023.1:0-38548 GCA_964610785.1 uncultured Flavobacterium sp.
ACGAGATACGAATTCGTGACTGGAGTTCAGACGTGTGCTCTTCCGATCTTGCTTACTGTTCAATTCCACTTGCTGTCAAAACCAGTCGACCCCATAGTAGTGCAATTATATTCTGGCAAATATAATGACAAATTAAAGTTAAATGCAATTTGAACGTGATAAGAATTAATACTACCCTCCTTTTTTATTCGAAATAGCAACTAAACCTTAAATTCATACTGAATTGCAACATGAATTGGTGTGAAGCAAGTATCTTTTAGTTGATTAGCTAGGAATTTACCAAAGGGTCTTCCATAATCGGATAAATCAAGTAATTTATCTTGAGCAGCAAGTTTTGACATTAAAATGAAAAATCAAACGAAATGTGACAATATAGTCTTTTGCAAATATAGTTTTTTAAATCTTTTTTCGGTGTTTGGTTTCAATGAGCAAATAAAATTGAATTCCAAAAAGTATTGTTGCAAGCACTACATGTATGGTTTGAGTTCCGAAAGGAAAATCTAAATAAAACATTAATATTCCTGTAAAAATTTCAATACCAATTAATAAAAGAACCCAATTTATTTTTTTTAAATTTAATTGTAAACTTCTATTTCTATTCCACAAATATAAATTAGTAACTAAGACCAAAATTGAAAAAGAACGATGAATATAAAATGTTACCGTAGGGTTTTGTAACCATAAAATTTTCGGTGCACCTGACTCTGAAATTAAATCGACATGCTGTCGAACCGATGTTCCTAATAGAATTTGAAATAAAGTTAAAAAGATTGCAAACAATAGTATTTTGTTGAACTTTGCATCAAACTTCATTGATTTTTCTTTTATTTGAACGCTACTTGTCAAATATATTTGAAAAATGATAATCAATAACGCCGTTAACATGTGAAGCGAAATCTTAAAAGGATTTAATACCGAATCTACTACAGTTTTTCCAAGCCAAGCTTGAAATCCCATCAAAATACATATTAAAAAAGAAAGTAATACTAATCTTTTATTTTGTTTCCAGAAACCAAATGATAATATAAAAGTTAAAAAACAAAAAATTCCAGCTAATGCACCGAGCAACCTATTGATATACTCCACCCAAGTATGCATTGGATTAAAAATGGCATAATCATGTTTGGTATATTTCTCCCAGTTTGAGGAATCAAAATTTGCTTTAGAATAAAAATCACTTTTTACCACTAGTAAGGTTTCGTCTTTTACAATTACTTGCCCTTTTTGATATGCTCTATTTGGCGTAAACAACAATTCCTTTTTCTCGGTTGGTGGTATGTAATAACCGAAGCATTTTGGCCAGTCTGGACAACCCATTCCAGAACCAGTAAGTCTTACAAAGGCACCAGCAAAAATCACTAGGTACACTAAAACTAGGGAGGCTTTTGCTGATTTCAAGAAGTAATTTTTCATAAAACAATAATTTAGATATTCTTTGACTCAATTCTTTTCAATCCCATTTTAGTAGCTTTTGTGACAACAAAATCGTACGCTGCTTGATATTCATTTGGGATTTTACCATCCAAAATAGCTTCTTTTACGGCTTCTTTTAAAATTCCGATTTCTCGAGACGGCTTTAAATTAAACAATTCCATAATTTCTTCTCCAGAAATTGGTGGCTGAAACTGACGGACGTGATCTCGCTCTTCAACTTCAATAATTTTTCTGCGAACAATATCAAAATTGTTGTGGTATTTCTTGAATTTTGCTGGATTTTTTGTGGTAATATCAGCTTCACAAAGCGTCATCAAATGATCTACATCTTCTCCTGCATCAAATACTAAACGTCGTACCGCTGAATCTGTTACAATATCTTCTGCTAATACAATTGGACGAGAACTCATCATGACCATTTTTTGAACAAATTTTAATTTATTATTCAAGGGCATGTGTAAACGCTCGAAGATTCTTTTCACCATTTTTCCTCCTAAAAATTCGTGACCGTGAAAGGTCCAACCTTGCTTTTTATTGAATTTTTTGGTTGGTGCTTTTCCTATATCATGCAGTAATGCTGCCCATCGCAACCATACATCATCTGTATTTGGGCAAATATTATCTACAACTTCTAGCGTATGGTAAAAATTATTTTTGTGGGTATGACCCTCTATTTCTTCCACATTATTTAATGCGGTTAATTCAGGTAAAATAATGTCTAAAACCCCGGTTTTATATAAATGTAAAAAACCTATTGAAGGTTGGTTTGCCGAAAGAATCTTGTTTAATTCGTCTACAATTCGCTCACCAGAAATAATCTTGATTCGTTCTTTATTTCTTAAAATAGCATCCAATGATTCAGCTTCAATTTCAAAATGTAGTTGAGTTGCAAATCGAATGCCGCGTAGCATTCGTAAAGGATCATCAGAATACGTTATATCTGGATTTAATGGTGTTTTGATGATTTTGTTTTCTAAATCCATCAATCCATTGAATGGGTCGATTAATTCGCCATAATTTTTTTCGTTTAAAGAGAAAGCCAACGCATTGATAGTAAAATCTCGACGGTTTTGATCGTCTTCTAAAGTTCCATTTTCAACAACCGGATTGCGACTGTCTTGATTATAACTTTCCTTTCGAGCGCCGACAAATTCAATATCAATTTCTTTGTAACGCAACATGGCAGTTCCATAGTTTTTAAAAACTTGAACTTTAGGATTGTTAGGCAGTAATTGTGCTACTTTCAACGCCAAATCTATACCAGAACCAACAGCTACAATATCAATGTCTTTTTTAATATCTCGTTGCAGTAAATAATCGCGCACAAATCCACCGATTACGTAACTATCAACGTTAAGTTCTTGACTGGCTTGCGCTATTATTTTAAATATTGGATTATTTAGTGCTTTTGTATAATTTTCTTTTCTAGCCACAGATTCACTGATTTTTCAAATATTATTTGATGATTCTTTTGTATTCAAGAGAAGTTTTGTTGAAATTTACTAGAATTGCCAGTCTATGACCTGAAACGTGTAAATAATTTAAACATTGTGAAATATGCTTATCATGTAATGAATCTGTTGACTTTATTTCGATTATTATTTTATCAAGAACAACAAAATCTGCATAAAATTTATGATTCAAAATTACATCTTTATAATGAACCAAATATTCTTTTTCTCTTTCATACTGAAAATTAATCTTATTTAATTCATACTCAAAAGCATCTTTATAAACAATTTCAGAGAATCCTTTACCAAGATTTTTATGAACCTCGATAAGAGCTTCAATTATTTTATAAGTTTCTTCCTCGTATAAATAGTCTGCCATTTTATATTTATTCGTTTAATCTATGAATCAGTGGCTATTCTAAATTTACTTTCGAATAATCTTAACCTGATTATCCAATGAAAGTTTAATTATAGTTGATGGATTCTTACAAACTTTTTCCTGGTGCAAATTTACTACATAGTCGACACCTTTTATAATGTCGGAACTAATTTCTTTAAAAGTTTTTGGAGCAAACATTCCTGAAATATTGGCCGATGTTGAAACCAAAGGTCTTTTCATACGTTCCATCAATTTAAAACAAAAAGGTTCTTTTACCAAGCGAACTCCAAGCGTATTATCATCAGCAATGATATTTGCAGCTACATTTCTTGGATTATCTAATATTAATGTGGTTGGTTTCTCCGATAAATCCCAAATTTCCCAGGCTACATCGGGAATTGCTGCAAATACATTGTACAACATTTTTTCACCATTCATAAGCACAATCATACTTTTAGAATCATCTCGTTGTTTTAATGCGTAAATTTTAGCAACAGCTTCTTTATTGGAAGCGTCACAACCAATTCCCCATACGGTGTCGGTTGGATAAAGAATTATTCCGCCATTTTTTATGACTTCGTAAGCGTTGTGAATTTCGGTGTTCATTTTTACTATTTTTACAAAACTAGATAAATTTTAATTAAAAGCATTTATATAACTTGAATTTGAGATTATTTTTTTATTCAATAGTCCTTATCAAAAACAGTATATTTCTGATAAAATTGAATAATAAAAGAAAAATACTACCAAGTCATGAAGAGAAATAGAAATCAAGGAAATTCAAAAATTGTTAATTATCAAATTAGTTTAGTTCTTAAATAAATTTAACTTTGTAAAAAATAGTATTATGAGAATTATACTTGATCCACAAATTTTTAATGATCAAAAGTATGGTGGTATTTCCAGGTATTACAAGGAAATATTTTCGCGACTCGCGCAGCACGAGAGCATTAATATTCCTTTATTTCAAACTTTTAATGTCTATTTAAAAGAAAGTGATTTATTGACTTCAAAGCAAAAAAGAAATGCTTGGATTGTTAAAACCATGATGAAATTGGGCATCAGTACCCGTTCACTCATTAGAAAAAATCAAGCAAAAATTTTTAATACTGCTGTTGCAAATTGGGATTACGATGTGTTTGTCCCAACTTATTACGACGACTATTTCTTAGATAAAATAAATGATAAGCCATTTGTGCTCACAGTCTATGATATGATACACGAGTTGTTTCCTGAAAACTTTCATGATAACAATTACAACGTTTCCGCCAATAAAAAGAAGTTAATAGAAAAAGCAACTCAAATAATTGCGGTATCCAATAACACTAAAAAGGATATTTTAAAGATTTACCCTCATATTGATGCCTCAAAAATTGAGGTGATCTATCACGGAGTTTCAATCAAAGTCAATCACAACATAAAGATATCATTACCCGATAATTATATTTTATTTGTTGGAAACAGATCTAACTACAAAAATTTCAGATTCTTAGTAACGGCAATTAAAGACACCTTATTACATCATTCCAATTTAGTATTACTTTGCGCTGGAGGTGGAGAATTTTCGTCTGAGGAAAAAGACTTTTTTGCTCGAGAAGGAATTTCGAAATTGGTAATTCAAAAAGACTTTAAAGAGAATGAACTCGGTTTGTTTTATCAAAATGCCAAATGTTTTGTCTTTCCTTCTATTTACGAAGGGTTTGGAATTCCGGTATTGGAATCTATGACTTGTGGTTGTCCCATCGTTTTAGGAAAACACAGCTCTTTTCCAGAAGTAGCGTCGGATGCAGGTTGTTATTTTGACTTGAACAATCCAGTTGATTTGAAGGAAAAGATAGAATTGCTTTTGGACGATGCCAATTTACGAGCTGAATATATTCAGAAAGGTCTTGCGCAAGCGAGTAAATTCAATTGGGATAATGCCGCGCACCAATGTTTAGAAGTTTATAAAAAGTCTTTAAAATAAAAATATGTATTTAACTCAATCTCCAGTATTATTTTTAGTATTCAACCGGCCATCAACTACGGAGCAAGTTTTTGAAGCCATTCGTAAAGCCAAGCCACAAAAACTTTATATTGCCGCTGATGGCGCAAGAGAAGGTAATGAAAGTGATGTAATTAACAGTCAAAAAGTAAAAGAAATAGTAAGTGCCGTGGATTGGGATTGCGAAGTAAAAACCTTATTCCGAGAAAAAAACTTAGGTTGCAAATATGCTATTTCAAGTGCAATTGATTGGTTTTTTGAAAATGAACCTGAAGGAATCATCTTAGAAGACGATTGTTTACCTTCATTTGAATTTTTCAAATTTTGCGATATGATGCTTAATCATTATCGAGAAGACAATCGCATTCGATTTATCGCAGGAAGTAATTTTCAAAAAGATAAAAAAATTGGCGATGGCAGTTATTATTTTTCCAATTTATCACATGTTTGGGGATGGGCTTCTTGGAGAAGAGCTTGGAACGATTATGATGTTGAATTAAATAAATATAGAGAACAAGACAACTTAACAGCATTTAAATCAATTTTTAGTAACGAACTTTTAGCTCAGGATTGGAATGATATTATACAACGATTGCACAATAATCAAATTGACACTTGGGATTATCAATGGGCAATTACTAATATGTTTAATCATGGTTTGTCAATAATGCCAAATGCTAATTTAATTTCCAATATTGGGTTTGGTGCCGCCGCTACGCATACCTTTGAAAGTAATGGTTTTGAAAATTTAACTTACGGAAAACTTGACGAAGTCTTAGTGCATCCAACGTTTTTTTTAGCTTCCAAAGAAGCTGACTTTTCAACCTTAAGAAAGGAACATAATTTGGATTATAGATTAAAAAAAATAGCACGAAAAGCCAAAAGAGACCGATTTAAATTTTGGAAAAAATGATAGTTAAAGACATCAAATTATCAATCATCACGATTAATTACAATAATAAACAAGGTCTGATAAAGACATTCGAAAGTATTAAAAGTCAATCATGGAATAAATTTGAATACATCGTCATCGATGGCGGTAGTTCGGATGGTAGTAAAGAGCTTATTGAAAGAAATCCTCAAGTGTCTTACTGGGTTTCAGAAAAAGATTCAGGAGTTTATAATGCCTTGAATAAAGGAATTAAAGCCGCCAATGGAGACTACCTTATTTTCATGAACAGTGGAGATTCTTTTTATAATTCTGATGTACTTAAAAATGTAGCTCCATACTTTACTGGCGAAATCAGTGTGCTCTATGGAAATTCAATGTATTGTAAAGATGATGGCTATCAACGAGAAGAAATTTTTCCTAAAAAATTATCCTTTTCGTTTTTTTACACTTCTGGGATTAACCATCAAGCGTCTTTTATCAAAAGAGATTTGTTTTCTAAATACTTTATGTATAATGAACAATATAAGATTTTTGCCGATTGGGAATTGTTTGTGTATGCAATTTGTGCAAAAAATGAACCTTACTTACATTTAGATCAAATTATTTGTTATTATGATTTTACGGGAATGTCTTCTAATATGGAAACCTATAACAAATACCTATTTGAAAAAAAGGAAACCATTGAAAAGTATTTTCCATTGTTTGCCGAGGATTATATTTTGATTGATGAATTTCAACATAAACGAATGAGGGACGTGTTACATATTAAACAATTTAAGTTTCCTTGGTTCATTTTGAAGTCTGTATCTAAATTAATTCTTATATTTCTACCAAAAAAGAACAATAACAAGATTGTAGTATAAACAATCTTTATTTAAGCAATATACACAATGAAAGTAGCTTTAATAACAGGAGTAACAGGACAAGATGGTGCCTATTTGGCAGAGCTATTATTGTCAAAAGGATATATGGTTCACGGAATAAAAAGAAGAAGTTCTTTATTCAATACCCAACGCATTGACCACATCTACGAAGACCCTCATATAGATAATCAACATTTCCGTTTGCATTATGGTGATTTGAATGACTCAACTAACTTAATTCGAATCATTCAAGAAACACAACCAGACGAAATTTATAATCTTGGTGCTATGAGTCACGTTAAAGTGAGCTTTGATATGCCTGAGTATACAGCCAATGCTGATGGAATTGGTACCTTACGCATCCTAGAAGCGGTTCGTTTGTTAGGGCTGACAGAGAAAACTAAAATCTATCAAGCTTCGACATCAGAATTATATGGTTTAGTACAAGAAGTACCACAACGCGAAACGACTCCTTTTTATCCTCGTTCTCCATATGCGGTTGCCAAGCTTTATGCTTACTGGATTACAGTGAACTATAGAGAAGCCTATTCAATGTTTGCTTGTAATGGAATATTATTCAATCACGAAAGTCCTAGACGTGGCGAAACTTTTGTGACGAGAAAGATCACTCGTGGTATTGCGCAAATGGCAATTGGAATGCAAGAAACTCTTTATATGGGAAATATTGATTCTAAGCGCGATTGGGGACATGCAAAAGACTATGTGGAAGCAATGTGGTTAATATTACAACAGGATCAGCCTGAGGACTTTGTCATTTCTACTGGTGTAACAACAACAGTTCGTGATTTTATTATTATGGCGTTTGCTGAGGTTGGAGTTGAATTGGAATTTGATGGAAGCGATATTCACGAAATCGGTGTGGTCAAATCATCGTCAAATCCTAATTATAATTTTAAAGTCGGTCAAGTCGTAATTCGAATTGATCCCACGTATTTCCGTCCTACAGAGGTCGATTTGTTGATTGGAGACAATACAAAAGCGACCACTAAATTAGGATGGAAACCAAAGTATACTATAGATATGCTGGTAAAAGAAATGATGGAAGCAGATTTAGACTTATTTAAAAAAGAAAAGTTTTACAAAGAGAATAAATGGAACTAAATTCAAAGATATTTGTTGCAGGTCATAGAGGTATGGTGGGTAGCGCTATTTTAGCCAATTTGAAAAGCAAAGGCTTTCAAAATATCATTGTTCGAACTTCATCAGAATTGAATCTGATTAATCAAGAAGATGTAGCGAATTTTTTTCTAAAAGAACAACCAGAATATGTTTTTTTAGCTGCCGCCAAAGTAGGCGGAATTATTGCCAACAGTACTTTTAAAGCAGATTTTATCTATGAAAACTTGATGATTCAAAATAATGTGATTCATCAAAGTTATAAACACGGGGTAAAGAAATTGATGTTTTTAGGTTCTTCGTGTATTTATCCCAAAATGGCACCTCAGCCGATGAAAGAAGAATATTTACTTACGGGCTTGCTAGAAGAAACCAACGAACCCTATGCTATAGCCAAAATAGCAGGAATCAAAATGTGTGATGCCTATCGAGAGCAATATGGATGCAATTTTATTTCGGTGATGCCAACGAATTTATATGGCTTTAATGACAACTACGACTTACAGAATTCTCATGTTTTACCAGCTTTATTGCGAAAGTTTCACGAAGGTAAAATCAACAATGACGATGAAGTTATAGTTTGGGGAACCGGACGTCCATTGAGAGAATTTTTGCACGCTACGGATATGGCAGATGCTTGCGTGTATTTGATGCAACAATACAACGATAATGGATTTGTAAATATTGGGTCTGGAAAGGAAATTTCAATTAAAGATTTAGCTTATTTGGTTAAAGATATTGTTGGATATCAAGGCAAAGTAACTTTTGATACTTCAAAACCTGACGGAACTCCAAGAAAATTAATGGACGAATCCAAGTTAACTCAATTGGGCTGGAGTGCTTCAATTTCGCTAGAAGATGGCATTAAAGGAGTATATCATGAAAGATTTTTAAAATAATAAATGGGGAACATTTTCTATAAAATAGTTTAAAATGTATAAAAAAATCAAAGTTTACTTTAAAAACAAAAACTTAGAGAAACAACTAAAAAAGGGTAATAAATTTTACGAATTTAAAGATAATCCTCTGTTAAATAACACCAAAAAAATCTTAATTATTGATGATAAACTGCCCGAATTTGATAAAGATTCTGGTTCAAGACGTTTGCACCTAATAATTGAACTGCTTCTTAAAAATAATAATACTGTTTATTTGTTAGCTGATTTTAAGGAATATAAATTCAATACAGAGTATGTTGAATATTATAAAAAATTAGGAGTAATCGTCTATGAACCTTGCTTAAAATCTAATGGTACATTATTTACTAAAAATGATTTTTTAAGCACAATAAGCAAGGAAATCGATTTAGTGTGGTTGCACAGACCATTGATTTTTAATAAATTTTTTGAAATCATAAAGAAATACAATAGTTCTGTTAAGATAGTATTTGATATGGTTGACTTTCATTATATCCGCATGAAAAGAGAAGCTGATCTAAAAAATGATGACAGATTAGCCATTGAAGCAACCAAATTTTTGGATATAGAAATCAAAAATTGTCAGAGGGCAGATGAAATTATTGTTATCTCTGAATCAGATAAACAAAATTTGCTTCAATATTATAAAGACGCTTCAAAAATGACGGTCATTGGAAATATTCATGATTTAATAAAAGACAATACTGCTTTTCTAAATTTCAATGAAAGAAAAAATTTATTATTTGTAGGCAGTTTCGAGCATTTACCAAATATTGATGCTTTGTTTTATTTAAAAAAAGAAATAATGCCTTTAGTTTGGAAGGAAAACCCAGATATTGCGTTAATCGTCATTGGAAGCAAACCCACGCAAGAGGTGCTCGATTTAAACAGTTCTAATTTTAAAGTTTTGGGATATGTTTCAGATTTATCAACTTACTTTAATACCTCTAGATTATTTGTGGCTCCCTTACGTTATGGCGCCGGAATTAAAGGAAAAATAGGACAAAGCTTGGAATATAAATTACCCTTAATTACCACCGAAATTGGAGCGGAAGGATTTGATTTTGGTACTTTTCATGAGCACATAATTGCTCAAACTCCCGAGGATTTTGCCAAAAAAATTCATGACGTATATAATAATGAAAAACTTTGGAACCAAATAAGTATGAACTCTGAAATTGTATTGAGTCCATTTTCATCACAAATATTAGAAAAAAATATTTTGAATTTAATTCCTAAGTAAGCTCAAAAACAGTTGAAACCCAATTTTCAATAGTATATTTATGATAAAGTTCTTGAGATAACGGTTCGTATGGCGCGGTCAAAAAATCTACTGGTATATGAATATTGTTTTCATCAATAATTAAAATATTGTTGGGATTATAAAAATCATATTCTTTAATAGATTTATTGCTGGTTATAATTTTTTTCTGATATGTAAGTGCTTCAAAAATTCTAAAACTTAGACCGTTTTGATTTTTTCGGATCAAATCTAAAAACATTTTAGTATTATCAAGTTCATAAATGACCTCGTCAATGAATTTATTTTTTTTGCTAAAAATAATTTTTGAATTGATATTTTTTGGCTTTTTCTTTCCAACAACAATAAACTTAAAAATCACATTGGATTGTTCGCAAATAGCAGCTATTTTATTCAGTAAAAGTAAGCGTTCATCGATTGATGCAATGGTAAACAAATCAATTTCATATTGTCTTGTGTGGTCTAATTCCTTTTTGTCGAGATAAATGTAATTGGTAATAGGCTTTAAATTATATTTTTTAGAATCATCTAAATCAAAAGTATATATCCTATTAAAAATTCCATTTAATAATTTATCAATTGAAAAACGATTGCTACTATCATAAAAATAAGCAATATAATCTGAACAATAATCTTTAATGATTAAATGTGTTTTTATACTTATTCTATCTGGCCTTATGGATAATATTTTATCTTGTTTACCGAGTTTCTGCAATTCTGAAACAATGTAAGCTTCAGTTTTTATTTTTTTAATATTTTTTCTTAAAAATAATTTAGAAAAAAGATTTTTTATTTTTTCTCCAAATGATTTGTATTCATAATAATAGTTGGATATATCAATATGATGCGCTTCAATATTCTTCTTTTTCAATTCATTAATGATATGAACATCAAAGTCGAAATAATCAAAACTTATTAAAACTACTTTCATAATTATGATTTTAAGACATCTTGTAATTCTTTCAACATTTTCGCGGCAATTACCTCTTTAGTAAAATTTTCTTTGAGATATTGAT
The DNA here is from genome assembly GCA_964610785.1 of uncultured Flavobacterium sp. Taxonomy (GTDB): domain Bacteria; phylum Bacteroidota; class Bacteroidia; order Flavobacteriales; family Flavobacteriaceae; genus Flavobacterium. Next base: position 11,335 of record CAZSZH010000023.1, read on the forward strand.
ATCCATTTTCTACTTGGCTATTACGTAGTTGCTCATCTGAAAGCAATCTTAAAACTGCGTTGGCAAACTCTTTTGGATTTTCTTTTTCACATAGAAGTCCAGTATTATTTTCAACTACAACTTCAGGAATACCCCCAGCTCTAGTAGCTACAATAGGCACTTTACTGGCATAGGCTTCCAGAAGAACACCTCCTGTAGGCTCTAATTTAGAGGTAAATAAGAAAACATCAAACTCCGGGAAAATTTTGGGAATGTCATCTCTAAAACCTAGAAAAATAATCACATCATTTAAAGATTTTGAGGCTACATATTCTTTAATATCAACTTCAAGTTCTCCTTTTCCGATAAGTAAAAATTTACTATTGGGGATTTTTTTAGCTAAAATTTCAACGGTATCGACAAAAGTTATATGATCTTTGAAAGGAACGAAAGCAGCAATATTTGCTATTAACTTAACCTCAGGATTCAATCCAAGTTCCTTATGCAAAAAACCTGTTTTTTGGGTATTGCTAAATTCAGACAAATCAGTAGCACTCCCAACAATAGCGAGCCTGTTATGATCTTTAATTGCAGAAAGTAAAACTTTTCGTACCGCCTCAGAAACACAAACTATTTTTTTTAACCCTTTGTAATTATATTTCCATTTTCTAAAAAAGTTGGTGTCGACTTTTTTTATCAATGTTCTAAAGAAAATCATTGGAGTCTTCCATCCAAAAAGTAAGGATGATAATACACACATTGTATGAGAGGTGCTATTGTGAATTAAAATAACATCAATCTTCTCCTCTCTTACAATTTGATTGATTTTTCGCATCCATTTCAAATCATACTCAGATTTAAAAGGAAGCGTATATAGATTATATTCCTTTTGTATTGCTATTTCTGATAAACGTGTATTTGATGGACAAAGCAAAACTTGATGTTCAATTTTTGAATTAAATTCATCATAGTAATAAACTATTTGCTGTTCATGTCCACGCCATACATCCGAAGCAGTTATTTGCAGTAATCTCATAGTTTAAATTTATTCAATTTTTCTATACAACATCCAAAGTTGTAAATAGCGTTTAAAAACAGAAAAGGAATGTACATAAGCTAATATAAAACCTTCTCTTCCATCTAGAATCCCTAATCTAAAGAAATACTGCCACAGAAATCGATACAAAGGGCGAATGAAAAAATGATAAAAGTTAGGTCTTCCATTCATTTGAAATAAATTTTCCGCTTGTAACTTGCTGTATAAATTGAGTTTATCGTTGTAGTTATCAAAATTTTTATAACTGTAATGATTTAAACTTTCTTTTAAATTACCTGTTTTTCCGTTTGTTTTAACAACTTCGTGAACAAGATTTCCATTATATTGACAGAATTTTTTATTAAAAAGCCTTATCGCTTTATCATTTTGCCAACCACCATATTTAATGTGTTTTCCCATAAAATAAAAATTTCTTTTTATGAAATAGGCAACTTTCTCAGGCTTTGAATTAATTATTGAAAGAATTTCTTCTTCAAGTTCATTAGTAATAATCTCATCCAAATCAAAAAAAACAATCCAATCATTTTTAGCTTGACTTATTGCAAAATTTCGCTGATCTGAAAAATTATCAAATTTTCTTTGAATCACTTTCACACCCATTTGTTCCGCAATTTCAATGGTCTTATCATTACTTAAAGAATCAATAAATATTATTTCATCTGCAAAAGATAAACTTTCTACATAACGTTTTATATTTTCTTCTTCATTAAGAGTAATGGCTAAAGCCGAAATTTTAGGTGTCAATTTTTTTTTTAATTTGTAATGAATATACTCGCAAAAGTAATAAATTTACCCAAATAAAAAGAATTAAAAATAAGAGTTACTTTTATTGGATAATTTTTTATTATTACAAATAATTAATATGATTTATTTTATAGTTTTCTTTTTTTTGTTGGTTTTATTTTTCTTAATTTACAAAATACCTTTTGTAAATTCACTTCCAGTTCTAATGTATCACTCGATTTCTAAAAATGATATAAGTGATTTAACAGTTTTGGAATCGGAACTTGAAAAACAATTTAAATATTTGAAGGATAATGATTATGAAACTATTTTTTATAGTGAAATAGATAAAAGAAAAAAACAAGTATTAATTACTTTTGATGATGGATATGTTAATAATTTTGATTTATTGATTCCATTATTGATTCAATTTAATTTTAAAGCAACAATTTTTATTCCTTTTGAGTTTATTGGAAAAAAAGATTATTGGTGGACCAATACTCAAGCAATAATGTCGGTCGAAGTACTGAAAAAATTAAATCCCAAATATGTTCAATTGGGATGGCATTCTTATAGTCACCAATCATATAAATCATTAACAATTGAACAAATAAAAGATGATTTAATAAAATCAAGTGATATTATTAGTTCAAATTCTTTGGCTGTTTCACCAGTTTTTGCTTATCCATTTGGTAAATTTCCCAAAAATAGAACGAAACAAAAAGAACTGTTTAATTTATTCGAAGACATTGGAATTAAGTTTGCTTTTAGAATTGGTAATAAATTAAATTATTTCCCCATAAAAGAAAATTACATGATAAAACGCATTGATATTAGAGGAACAGACTCATATAATGCTTTTCGATGGAAAATGAAGTTTGGACGTTTAAAACCTTTTTAGCTATCTAGACTTTAACAAAATTTTTAGTTTGACAAATCTACTAAAAACACCATAAGAATTTATACCCGCAGAAATTAAACCTGGAATACCATCTAAAAAGCCTAGTTTAATAAAATATTCATGAAAAAATCTATAAAAAGGTTTAAAAACAAAATGAAAAGCATTAGGATTTATATTTTTTATTTCTAATTCTTTAGCTTTCAGCCAAGCAGTTTTATCTATTTTATTTATGTAATGGGTAAAACCCCTGTAAGTATAGTGAAACACCAAATTTTTTAATTCTCCACAATTGCCATTTATAATCAATTTTTCATGGGCTAATCCTTCATGAATGACATAATTTCTATTCATTAATCTAATAATTTTGTCATTCCCACTCGTTCCATATTTTAAAAAACGATTCATAAAAAATTGAGCATATCTAATTCGATAAGCTACATTTTCTCCTTTATTCGAATTTATCGTTTCAATAATTTCTTTTTGCAAATTTTCTGAAATAATTTCATCTGCATCGAGCATATACACCCAATCATACTTTGCTTTTGATAACGCAAAGTTTTTTTGGGATGAAAAATCTTGGAATGTATTAAAAAAAATATTTTGCGTATAACGCCTTGCTATTTCAATAGTCCCATCAGTACTATTTGAATCTACTACAATGATTTCATCTGCAAATCGAGCCGTTTTTATGGCCTGTTCAAGAATTTCTTCTTCATTGTAAGTTAAAATAATAACCGATATTTTTATTGGTTGTTCTGTCATGAGGCAAAAATATTATTTATTTTTTAGTATTGAATATAAATTATTAATTTTGTAGAATGTATAAATATGTATCAGTAGTTGTTAGCACCTATAATTCGCCAAAATGGCTTGAAAATGTGTTAATTGGATATAATTGTCAGAATTATCGTTTTTTTGAATTGATTATTGCTGATGATGGTTCCTCTAAAGAAACGTTTGATTTGATTGAAAAATATCGTTCAATATGTTTTTTTAAAATTCATCATGTTTGGCATGAAGATGATGGTTTTAGAAAAACTGAAATACTGAACAAAGCACTTTTGAGAACTAATTATAATTATATAATTTTTTCTGATGGCGATTGTATACCAAGGATAGATTTTGTAGAAACACACTTTAAAAACAGAGAATTAGGCTATTTTTTATCTGGTGGTTATCATAAATTATCCATGGATATTTCTAATAGCTTAACTCATAAAGACATTGTTTCAGGAAAATGTTTTGATATTAAAGAATTGAAGAAAAGAGGAATGAAAAATTCATTCAAAAACAATAAACTTACCAACAACATAATAAATTCATTCTTTTTAAACTCTTTTACTCCAACAAAACCTACCTGGAATGGCCATAATGCTTCTGGATGGAAAAAAGATATTCTAGATGTAAATGGTTTTGACGAAATGATGAAATATGGTGGAGAAGACCTCGAAATGGGAATTCGACTTAACAACAATGGAATAATGAGTAAACAGATTCGATATAGTGCAATTTGTGTTCATTTAGATCACTCTAGAGGCTATGTTAATCAAAAAGATTTGGATAACAATAATCGAATTAAAGAGAATACAATTGCTCACAAAATTACATGGACTAACGCTGGCGTTGAAAAAAGGCTTTATAAATAGTTATTCAAAAAAATATCTAATTCCCCAATAATCATTTTCGGGGTTAATTTTAAATATAATTCTCTAGGATTCTTCTCTATCTCTTTATTTTTATCATAAGACAATTCCGAAATAGCATTGGGTAAAAAATCCAATAAATGAACCGATTTATGAAATTTTCCATCTTCAAAACTACTCCAATCATCTTTGTTTATAAAAGGAGAAAAAATGGTAAAAGTGGGCTTGTTTAATGCTTTGGCGATATGAACGGTTCCTCCCTCATTTGACACTAAAACGGCACATTGATTCATTAAAACTGCAAAATCACGAATACTCGGAGCATAGATATCAAGAATAATATTGGATTTATTTTGACATATATTGTAAATTTTATTGGCTTCCTCTTTTTGATTTGGAGCATAATTGAATAACAAATAACAATCAAAAGTTTCAGCAATATAATCTACAATTTGGGCTACATATTCATAAGGCATCGATTTTTGAGGTTGACTTCCCAAAATACCAAGCATAATAATTTTTTTATCCTGATACTTTTGTGGCACACGAAACTGCATTTCTGCTTCGGTCAAGAAAATTTTGGGTTCAAAGTTTATGTCTTCAAAAGTGTCGACTTGTTGTAATAGATGAATTCTATCTTCAATCGCTTTTCCACAAATATGACTTTTAGATTCTAAAATACCAACAGGGTGTGTATAATATCCTAAATTTCCGATCTTTTTTCGGCTTTTATGCCCTACAGTCTGTTTTGCACCACCAAATTTACAAATCAATCGACTTTGCAATTTTGAATAAGGATCAAAAATAATGTCATATCGCTCCGTGCGAACATTGGAAATGATTTTTAGTAAATTTCCAATTTTTTTTAATTCCTTTTCGTTAATTGATATTATTTTGTCAATATTCGGATTGTTCTGTAGAACACCATGAGTAAAGTCGTAAGCCATTAAATGGAGTATACTATCAGGATATTTTGCCTTGTAATTATTGGCAATAACAGAGCTAATAAGCACATCGCCAATTCGTTTATTTTGTATGATTAATATCTTCTTCATAAAAGTAATTCTTGGTGCAAAGTACTATTTTTTATACTTTTAACCCAATTAATATAAAATATTGTGCAAATTACTATTCATCCAAAATATAAAAATCAAGAAGAAGCTATTCTTCAACTAGTTAAATCTTTTTTTAGTGAGGGTGATTTGATTGTAAAGGGATCTAGAAATATCATAAAATCAAATAATCTTGGAACCGAAAAAGTCAATATTAAATTTTTTCAAAAACCAGGACTCATAAAATCAATTATTTATTCTTTTTTTAGAAATACTAAAGCCAAACGATCGTTTGATTATGCCAATTACCTAATAGATCACAACATCCCAACTCCTTTTCCAATTGCTTATATAGAACAACGGAATGCCTTTGGTTTGTTGGGTGATAGCTTTTATTTTTGTCAACAAATTAATTATGATTTCACCATTCGAGAGTTAATTCACGATCCATTATTTTTTGAACGAAAAGAAATTTTAGAACAATTTACAGAATTCACTTATAAATTACACGAAGCTCATGTGAATTTTCTCGATCATTCACCAGGAAACACACTGATTGTAAAGCGAGAAAACAAGAACTACGATTTTTATTTAATCGATTTAAACCACATGAAATTTGAACCTTTGTCTATTGAAAATCGAATGGATAATTTCAAGAAAATGTGGTTATCAAAATTAATGGTTAAAATTATTTCCCAAAAATACGCTCAATTAAGTCATGAATCTGTTGATTTATTAGAAGCCATTCTAATGGAGAAATCACAAAATTTTAAACGAAAAATTACCCGTAAAAAGTTCATAAAACGCAAGATTGGAAGGTAAAGCCTTTGAATTGTAGACCAACATTACTTACTTGATGAAACCAAAGCTAATGTTCTTGCAATACTATTGAATTTGAACTATTTTAAAAGTTATTAATAAAAATTTAGTATATTTACTTACTATTCAAAAAAAAAATCATGGCAAAAAGTCAAGACGCAAAAAAAACAGTAAAAAAAGAACCTCTAAAAACTGCTAAAGAAAAAAAGGAAGAAAAAAGAATTAAAAAAAATACTCCCAAACGTGATTAAATAAGAAATCCTCAACTTAAAAAATTGAGGTTTTTTTTATACTAATTTGAACTATTTTCATGATAACTAATAATAATTTTAGAAGTTTCAAGTTTACAAATATCCACCTACTTATTATAGCTAAACTTTAATAAAACACTACACCACAACATTCAAAAACTCAATTCGCACACTTCCATCTTCGTCAATTCGAGTCAAATTAACTTCGTGCAAGGTATTGACCAATTCGGGATTCCAGGGAGTTTTTACTTTGACATAATTTTCGGTAAATCCGTGAATGTATCCTTCTTTATTTTCACTTTCGAATAAAACTGTTCGGTTAGTTCCAATTTGACTTTCATAAAATGCGCGACGCTTTTTTACCGACAAGCCTCGTAACATTTTACTGCGTTTATTTCGGATATTCATGGGTACCACATCAGGCATTTCAGCAGCTTCAGTGTTGTCGCGCTCGGAGTAGGTAAAAACATGCAAATAGGAAATATCCATTTCATTTAAGAAATTATAAGTCTCTAAAAAATGTTTGTCGGTTTCTCCTGGAAAACCAACAATTACATCGACACCAATACAAGCATGAGGCATTACTCTTCTTATTGTTTCAACTCTATCTGTATATACCTCGCGTTGGTAACGGCGTTTCATTTTACCCAAAATGGCGTTACTTCCCGATTGCAACGGTATATGAAAATGAGGTACAAAAGTTCTACTTTGAGCAACAAATTCTATGGTTTCGTTTTTCAAAAGATTCGGCTCTATAGATGAAATTCGCAACCGCTCAATGCCTTCTACGTCATCTAAAGCTTTTACTAATTCTAGAAAAGTATGTTCATGTTTTTTATTTCCGAATTCGCCTTTGCCGTAATCTCCAATGTTAACGCCTGTTAGTACAATTTCTTTAATGCCTTGTTTTGAAATTTCGTAAGCGTTTTTCAATACATTTTCCAGAGCATCACTTCTCGAAATTCCTCTTGCCAAAGGAATGGTACAATAGGTGCACTTATAATCACAACCATCTTGAACTTTCAAAAAAGCACGCGTTCGATCTCCAATAGAGTAGCTTCCAACATAAAAATCGGCTTCTTCAATTTCGCAAGAATGTACTTCACCCCTATCGTTCTTGGACAAATCATTAATATAATCGGTAATTTTAAATTTTTCGGTCGCACCAAGCACCAAATCTACACCATCAACAGCGGCTAGTTCTTCGGGCTTTAATTGCGCGTAACAACCTACAGCAGCAACGAATGCTTTATCGTTGAGCTTCATGGCTTTCTTTACAATTTGTTTGAATTGTTTATCGGCATTTTCAGTGACCGAACACGTATTGATTACATAAATGTCAGCGATTTCTTCAAAATCAACTCGATCAAACCCTTCGTTTTGAAAATCTCTGGCAATGGTAGATGTTTCAGAGAAGTTTAGTTTACATCCAAGCGTGTAAAAGGCTACTTTTTTTTTTTTTCCATAAGTAAACTCAATTTATGAAATCGTTGTCAAAAACTGAGAGTGTAAATTTAGGTAAAAAAATAAAATAGCCACAGATTCACAGATTAAAATAATTTTAAAAATCGGTGAATCTGTGGTTAAACTATTTATAATTACTCTTTTCTATACTTTTTAGTTGCTTCAAAAACATGTTCTAAAATTCGAGCATCTTCTTCAGTAAATTCAACATAACGGCGTGCCATAACAATTTTTGCTGTTTGAAAAGCTTTACTGGTTAAATATGTTGTAAATCCAGAAGCTCCTCCCCAAGAAAAACTAGGCACAAAATTACGAGGAAAGCCAGCTCCAAAAATATTACTACTTACTCCAACGACAGTCCCTGTATTGAACATGGTATTTATACCACATTTACTATGATCGCCCATCATTAATCCGCAAAATTGCAAACCTGTTTTAGCAAAATTCTCGGTTTCGTAACTCCATAATTTTACTTCTTCGTAATTGTTTTTTAAATTAGAATTATTACTATCAGCTCCTATATTACACCATTCACCAAGAACCGAATTTCCTAAAAATCCATCATGACCTTTGTTAGAATAACCAAATAAAACAGAATTACTTACTTCACCACCAATAACAGAATGAGGCCCAACCGTAGTAGCGCCATAAACTTTGGAAGACAACTTCACTCGACCTGATTCGCACAAGGCAAATGGTCCGCGAATGACAGAACCCTCCATTATTTCTGCATTTTTACCAATATAAATTGGACCCGTTGAAGCATTTAGCGTTACAAATTCTAGCTTTGCTCCTTCTTCAATAAAAATATTTTCGGGTGCAATTACGTTAACCGATTTCGGAATAGCTTGTGAAACTCTTCCATCCGTAATTAATTCGAAATCTTCTCTTAAGGCCATATCATTTTTAGCAAAAATATCCCAAGTGTGCTTAATGTCCATGACGTCTTGTTCGAATTCTATGATTTGATATGTGTCAAAATCAACCTCATCTTGGGTATCATTAGTATAAAAAGCGATGACTTCTTCGCCTTTGAAAATGGCTTGATTTTTCTCTAAGTTTTTTACCATTTCCGATAGAATATCATTGGGTAAAAATGACGCATTAATCATAATATTATACTCCAATTCTACCATTGGAAACTTTTCTGAAAGGTATTCTTCAGTTAAGGTTGTGGTCGTATATCCTAGATATTTTTCCCATTTTTCACGAATCGTTAAAATTCCGATTCGAATTTCGGCTACTGGCCTTGTAAAAGTAAAAGGTAAAAGCGCATTACGGACGGTTCCATCAAAAAGGATATAGTTCATATTAAAAATTCTAAGTTAAAGTAATTAGCAACTAGGCTTCAAAGTTACAAAAGTTTGCGGCATAAAAAAACCTCCCAATAAATTGGAAGGCCTTAATAAAATTTGAACACTTAAAATATTATTTACCGTGTTTAGCGTATTTAGTTTTGAATTTATCAATACGTCCAGCAGTATCAATAAGTTTAGATTTACCGGTATAAAATGGGTGAGATGTTCTAGAAATCTCCATTTTGTATACTGGATATTCAACTCCTTCGTGCATGATAGTTTCTTTTGTCTCTACGGTTGATTTAGTGATAAAAACATCTTCATTTGACATGTCTTTAAAAGCAACTAATCTGTAATTTTCTGGGTGAATTCCTTGTTTCATTGTGTAAATCTTTTATTTGTTATGCTGCAGTTTGTTGTGAAGCTTTTGTTATAAAGGTATCAACTCGCTACAACTTTTAATTATTATTTTTTTATTTCAGAGTGCAAAAATACAACTATTTTTAAAATATCAAACCTTTATGGTACTTTTTTTAATTGTTAGATATATTCTGCTATAATAATGGAATTACTATATTTGTGGATTAATTTTTAATACTAAAAAAATGGAAAATACTACTTCTCCTGCAAAATCAGCTTTACTATATGGGATGTTTTTTGGAGTTATAATGATATTAGAATTTGTCATCGGGTACGTGCTAGATATCGATCCACAAACTAACAAAGCTTATGGCATTTCTATTAACGTTTTTAACTTTCTTATTTTGCCTGGCTTATTTATATACATTGGTTGCAATAATTTTAAAATGAAATTAAACTCAGGTTTTATTTCTTTCGGGCAATGTCTTAAAATTGGTGTAACCATTTGCATTTTATCTGCCTTAATTTATTCGATATTTACTAGTATATTCAATATGCTATTTCCTGAATATTTTAATCATATGTTCGATAAAATGAGAACCATAATGGCGGAAAAAAGTCCACAATTAACTTCGGAACAAATTGATAAGGCAATTTCATTTTCAAAAAAATTCTTGAATCCCGCGATTGCAATTCCTACAACTGTTGTCATGTATGCGTTTTTAGGTCTTATTTTTTCACTTATAATCGGAGCAATTGTAAAAAAAGACCCTAATCAAAGTTTCTAGTTTTAATGAATTTATCCATAATAATCCCATTATTAAACGAACAAGAATCGTTACCTGAATTGCATGTGTGGATTCAGAAAGTGATGCGTGCCAACAATTATTCGTATGAAGTTATTTTCATTGACGATGGAAGTACCGACCATTCTTGGCAAACCATTGAAGAGCTTTCTAATTTGGATTCTAATGTCAAAGGTATCAAATTTTTACGAAATTTTGGTAAATCGCAAGCGCTGCACGCGGGTTTTGCAAAAGCTCTAGGTGATGTAATTATCACGATGGATGCTGATTTGCAAGATAGCCCGGATGAAATTCCAGAATTACTTAAAATGATTACAGAGGGTGGTTTTGATTTAGTTTCGGGTTGGAAGAAGAAACGTTATGACCATGTGGTTACAAAAAATCTGCCATCTAAATTGTTTAATTGGGCAGCTAGGAAAACCTCTGGCGTAGAACTAAATGATTTCAATTGTGGATTAAAGGCCTATAAAAATATAGTCATTAAAAATATTGAAGTTTCTGGAGAAATGCACCGTTATATTCCTGTGTTGGCTAAAAATGCTGGATTTTCAAAGATTGGTGAAAAAGTAGTACAACACCAAGCTCGAAAATATGGGGAATCAAAATTTGGTATTAATCGTTTTATTAATGGATTTTTAGATTTGATTACAATCTGGTTTTTGTCTCGCTATGGCAAAAGACCAATGCATCTTTTTGGTTTGTTAGGAGTAATTATGTTTATCATCGGATTTTTATCTACTTTATTCATTATCGGAATTAAATTGTTCAAATTATTTGCCCTACACAAACAGACTATTTTAGTAGCTCAAAATCCATTATTTTATATAGCACTCACTGCTATGATTATTGGTTCACAATTGTTTCTTGCTGGCTTTTTGGGTGAAATTATTCTACGAACTAAAGACAATGAAGAACGCTATAAAATTGCAACTGAGGTAAATCTTTAAAATAAATTCTGCCAATTTTCACGATTTAAAATAACATCACAATGCAAATCGAAAAAAAAATATTAGACAAAGTTAACGAATGGTTAACGCCAACATTTGATAAGGAAACTCATGAGGCTATTGAAAAAATGAGGACTTCATCTTTAAAGGAATTAGAAGAAAGTTTCTATAAAAACCTGGAATTCGGAACGGGCGGAATGCGCGGAATTATGGGAGTTGGTACCAATCGAATCAACAAATACACCCTTGGAAAAAATACACAAGGAATTTCAGATTACCTGAAAAAATCATTTCCAAATGAACCTTTAAAAGTGGTTATTGCTTATGATTGCCGTCATAATAGCGATACTTTGGCTAAAGTGGTTGCCGATGTTTTTTCTGCTAATGATATTCACGTATATCTATTTTCAGATATGCGCCCAACGCCAGAGTTATCTTTTGCATTAAAATATTTAAATTGCCACGCCGGAATTGTTTTAACTGCATCACATAATCCTCCTGAATATAATGGTTATAAAGTATATTGGCAAGACGGTGGTCAATTGGTTCCACCGCAAGATTCAGAAATCATTCAAGTAATCGAATCTTTAAGTTATGATGCTATTCAATTTAAAGCCAATGAAAATTTAATAGAATATATTGACACCGAAGTTGATGAAGCTTTTGCAAAATCTACTGTTGAAAACTGCAGTTTCCAGACGCCTTCATCTGCTAAAGAAAATTTAAAAATTGTATACACCTCGTTGCATGGGACTTCCATCAAAGCGATTCCGGGCGTTTTGTCCAAGGCGGGTTACACCGATGTGAATATTGTTCCTGAACAAGAAGTACCCAATGGTGATTTCCCAACGGTTAAATCTCCAAATCCAGAGGAACCAGAAGCGTTAACCATGGCTTTGGCATTAGCAGACAAAATTGATGGTGATATTGTAATTGGCACCGACCCCGATTCCGATCGTTTGGGAGTAGCTGTACGTGATACTGATGGTAAAATGATTTTGCTAAATGGCAATCAGACCATGGTTATCATGACCGCTTTCTTATTGGAACAATGGAAACGAGCAGGAAAAATAAATGGAAAACAATTTATAGGTTCAACCATTGTTTCAACGCCTATGATGATGGAATTAGCTTCGGCCTATCAAGTGGAATGTAAAGTAGGATTAACAGGCTTTAAATGGATTGCTAAATTCATCAAAGATTTTCCAGAACTAAAATTCATTGGTGGTGGAGAAGAAAGTTTTGGATACATGGTCGGAGATGCTGTTCGCGATAAAGATGCCGTTGGAGCTTGCTTATTAGTTTGCGAAATCGCTGCTCAAGCCAAAGCAGCAGGAAGTTCTCTGTACAAAGAACTTTTAAATCTTTATGTCGATTTTGGATTCTATAAAGAACACTTAATCTCTTTAACCAAAAAAGGCATTGATGGATTAAAAGAAATCAATCAAATGATGATTGATTTACGTGATAATCCCGTGGCAGAAATTGATGGCCAACGAGTAGTGTGCATTGAAGATTACGAAAATTCGACATCAAGAAATATGTTTACTAATGAAATAGAACCAATTTCGATTCCCAAATCAAACGTATTGATTTATTATCTTGAAGACGGTTCTAAGATTTGTGCGCGCCCGAGTGGCACAGAACCAAAAATTAAATTCTATTTTAGTGTAAATACTCCATTAGATAATGTGGAAAATTTTAAAGAAGTAGAAAAACAACTAGAAACTAAAATTAAAACTATAATTGCTGCAATGCAGTTGAACTAATGGACGAAAATTTAAAAAAAATACTTCCTTTTATAAAAGCATACAAATTTCATGTGATTTGGAATGTAGTTTATAATATACTTTATGCACTTTTTAGTACACTCTCTTTTATAGCATTAATTCCAATGATGCAGGTTTTGTTTGACAAGACTGGGCAGATTACCGAAAAACCCATTTATACTTCAATATGGGGAATTGTTAAATATGGAAAAGCTTATTTGTATTTTTACATATCTGAACTTCAACAACATAGCGGACAGCAATATGCGTTATTATTAGTTGTTACGCTGGTTATTACTACTTTTTTATTTAAAAATTTATTCAATTATTTAGCTCAAAACCATTTAATGCACTTAAAAAATGGAGTCTTAAAAGATTTAAGAAATTCAATGTATGTTAAAATAATTGATTTACCAGTTTCATACTATTCAGAAAAAAGAAAAGGAGATATTATGGCTCGAATGTTGGGAGATGTAAGTGAAATTCAAAACTCTTTCTTTCTAATATTAGAATTGATTGTCAAGGAGCCTATGACTATTTTATTTACAATAATTGCGATGTTTGTGATTAGTGTAAAATTAACATTATTTGTTTTTATATTTATTCCTATTTCAGGTTATATCATCTCCAAAATAGGGAAATCATTAAAATCAAAATCGGAACGAATTCAACAAGAGGGAGGTTTTTTAATATCAATTGTTGAAGAATCATTATCAGGATTGAAAGTGGTAAAAAGTTATAACGCTGAAACTGCTTTCAAAAAGAAATTTAATGAATCTGTTTCAAGGCTATTATACTTATCTAATAGCATTGGAAGGAAGAATAATTTGGCATCACCAATGAGTGAATTTATGGGAATCATTGTAATTTCAATTTTATTGTGGTACGGCGGTAATATGGTTTTGGTTGAAAAAATGTCAAATGGACAACCATTATTGGATGCTGCTAAATTTTTGGCTTACATGGGATTGGCTTATAATATATTAACTCCCGCAAAATCAATATCTAAAGCATCATATGGTGTTAGAAGTGGAATAGCTGCTGCCGAGCGCGTATTCGAAGTACTCGAAGTGGAAAACACAATTACTGATAAACCCAATGCTATTATCAAAGAATCTTTTGATACAAACATTACGCTTGAAAATATTAACTTTAGGTATGAAGATGAGAATGTTTTAAAAAACTTCTCGCTTGAAGTCCCTAAAGGAAAAACAGTAGCGTTAGTGGGACAATCTGGTAGCGGAAAAAGTACCATTGCCAATTTACTTACACGTTTTTATGATGTGAATGAAGGAACTATCAAAATTGACGGAGTTGATATTAAAGATATGACTATGGGATCGTTGCGTCATTTAATGGGATTGGTAACACAAGATTCCATACTTTTCAATGATACTATAAAAAATAATATTCTTATTGGAAAACAAAACGCTACCGACGACGAAATTATTGAAGCGCTGAAAATAGCTAATGCATACGAATTTGTTAAAGATTTGCCGAACGGAATCAATACCAATATTGGTGATGCTGGAAATAAACTATCTGGTGGACAAAAGCAACGTTTAAATATTGCACGAGCCGTTTTGAAAAATCCTCCGATAATGATTTTAGACGAAGCAACTTCTGCATTGGATACCGAAAGTGAAAAATTCGTACAAGTCGCTTTAGAAAATATGATGCAAAATCGAACTTCTGTTGTAATTGCGCATCGATTGTCTACGATTCAAAAAGCAGATAAGATTGTAGTAATGAGTAAAGGACAAATTGTAGAGCAAGGAACACACGAAGAACTTTTAAATCTAAACGGAACCTATTCTAAGCTAGTGATGATGCAAAGTTTTGATTAATTTTAAAAACATTGAAGGAAAATATTACTGCTGCATATTAAACTGTAAATAAATAGTAAATTATTTTTCATCAATTTTTTTTAAGATTTTATCTTTATACTCAATTAATATTCTAGCTTTAAAACCAATACCTAAATTCCAATATTGATTGGTTATAAACTCTTTATTAGCATCATAAAAAGTAAATTGTCCGGTATTAGGTGATAAGTCACCATAATTTAGCGCTTCTATTTCAATAATATTGACACCTTTCTTTAACTCTAAAACTAATTCTTTGAATTTAGATTCTAAGTACATTTGCCTATTTACCATAACACCATTTACCCAAACACGCACTAAATCACCATCTACAACGCCATAATCTCGAGAATTTAAGTTAATCGTTGATGTATAGACCACAAATTGACCATAATTAATATCTCTGTTGAATAATTCTGGTCGTATTCCATCTTCTTTTAGTTGCTTATTAAACTTTTCGGTATAATCTTCTGCCGGATTTATAAACACTTCAACTTTTGGGGCTTGGGTTTCTCCCACTTTAGGCAATTGGGGTAATCCCCTCAAAAACTTATCGTCATTATTTTTAGAAAGCTGACTTTGAAATTTAATAGGTGGTGCAATTGATTTTGGGGTGGATTCGGGTGCAATTGCTTTCTTTTTTGTAGCTTTTTCAGGAGCAGCACTGATGTTTATCTTTCTCTTAGAAGATTCAAATTGGCCTCGAATATTCAAAGAAAAAAAAATTAAAAAAAGACAATATATGATATTTTTATTGGTCAAAATCATGTCGTAAAAGTATCTAAAAAATAGATAGTATTTCATAATTATTAACCATTCATTAACATTCGTAATCAAATTAGATAGATTAAATTTGTCCTATCAAATCAAAAATTATGTCTTTCAAAAAAGCAACCACATTATTCCTGATTTTAATTATTTCAAATGTCACTTTTTGCCAAGAAAAATTCACCATCAGCGGTACCATCTCTGATAAAAAAAATAACGAAACCCTAATTGGAGTAAACGTAACCGTGAAAGGAACCACTATTTTTTCAATTACCAATGAGTATGGCTTTTATTCCTTAACGCTTCCTAAAGGAACTTATGAGTTAAACATTAGTTACGTGAGTTATAAAACTGTAACCGAAAAAATTTCGTTAACTCAAAATATCAAAAAGAATTTTAACTTAATCGAATCGGAAGAAGTTTTAGATGAGGTAATTATTACTGAAAAAAATAAAACAAATACTCGAAAACCCGAAATGAGTGTGAATAAAATGTCGATCGCAACCATCAAACAAATGCCAGCGGTTCTAGGTGAGGTGGATGTTATTAAATCCATATTATTCTTGCCAGGTGTTACCAACGCAGGCGAAGGACAATCTGGTTTTAACGTGCGCGGTGGTGGTGCCGATCAAAATTTGATTTTGTTGGACGAAGCTACCATTTTCAATTCTTCTCACCTATTTGGCTTTTTTTCAGTTTTTAATCCTGATGCTATTAAAGACTTAAAACTATACAAAGGTGGCATTCCGGCTCGTTTTGGAGGACGCGCGTCTTCGGTTTTGGATATCTATCAAAAAGATGGAAATAGTAAAGATTTTCATATGAATGGAGGCATCGGATTAATTTCCAGTCGATTACTAGCAGAAGGTCCCCTTGTAAAAGACAAAGGTTCGTTCCTTTTTGCCGGACGAGCTTCTTATGCACATCTATTTCTAAAACTATCCAATAATAAAAATTCTGCTTATTTCTATGATTTAAACACCAAATTAAATTATAAACTAAATAAAAATAATAACCTTTATGTTTCGGGATATTTTGGTCGCGATGTTTTTGATATCAATCAAAGTTTTACCAATACTTACGGAAATTCTACTTTAAATGTTCGTTGGAACCATTTGTATTCTGACAAATTATTCTCTAATTTATCGATGATTTATAGCGATTATTATTATGGCTTAAATATTGACTTAGTTGGATTTAATTGGGATTCTGGAATTAAAAATTACAACCTTAAGTATGATTTCAAATATTATTTGTCCAATAAAATTAAGTTGAATTATGGAGCAAATGCCATCTATTATGATTTTAATCCAGGGACAATTAATCCTTCCAAACCCGATTCTGGAATAAATTATAAACAACTAGAAAAGAAATATGCTTTTGAACCTTCTGCTTATTTAGATATTGAACAAAAACTTTCCGATAAAATAAATATAGAATATGGTCTTCGTTACAGCATGTTTTCCAGATTAGGAAATTCTACAAAGAATATTTATGCCAATGACCAACCCGTAATTTTTGATAATGAATTAAAAATTTATGAAAAAGCTACTCCAATTGCAACCGAATATTATGGTAAAAACAAAACAATGGCGAACTTTAACAATTTTGAACCTCGATTTTCAATAGCTTATGAATTAAACGAAAATAGATCTTTCAAAGCAAGTTATAATAGAATGGTTCAGTATTTACAATTAGTTTCAAATACTGCTTCTCCTACTCCATTGGATGTTTGGACACCAAGTGATAGCTATATTAAACCTCAAATTGCCGACCAATTTGCTGTGGGTTATTTTGCCAATTTTAAAGACGATAAGTATTCGCTAGAAGTAGAAAGTTTTTACAAAAAAATTAAAAACCGAATGGATTACATTGATGGTGCCAATTTAATTGCCAATGACGCGATTGAACAAGTGATTTTAAATGGTGAAATGCGCTCCTACGGTTTGGAATTGATGCTTCGCAAAAATACCGGTAAGTTGAGTGGTTGGATATCCTATACCCTTTCGCGTTCTGAGCAAAGAACTCCTGGTAGAACAGCAAACGAAACTGGAATCAATAACGGAAATTGGTACAAATCCGCTTATGATAAAACTCACAATGTAGCAGTTACCAGTTCCTATAAATTAAATAAAAAATGGAATTTTGGTGCGAATTTTGTGCTTCAAACAGGTCAACCTGTAACCTATCCAAACGGACAATATACCTATCAAGGAATTAATGTTCCCAGTTATGGAGACCGAAATGCAAATAATTTACCGTTATACCATCACCTAGATATTTCTGCTACTTTGACACCAAAACATAATGAAAAGAAAAAATGGAAGGGCGAATGGGTTTTTAGCATCTATAATGTTTATGCTCGTAAAAATGCGGCTTCCATCAGTTTTCGACAAAACCAAGATACAGGCAATAATGAAGCTATAAAATTATCTATCTTCGGAATGGTTCCTGCAGTATCTTATAACTTTAAATTCTAATTGTACTCCCGATTGCAATCGAGGGACTCAAATATTTCTTTTTATGAAAAAAATAATTTCAATTTTAGTTCTTTCCATTTTCTTTATCAGTTGTGAGGAAAAAGTAAATATCCCATTAGATACCAGTAATCCAAAATTAGTAATAGATGCTAATATTCTTTGGCAAAAAGGAACCGATGGAAGCATACAAAAAATAAAATTATCTACAACAACTGATTTTTACAGCAACATAATTCCGACTGTTTCAGGAGCTGTAGTATATATTACTGATAGTAGTAATAATCTATTTACTTTTATTGAAACTCTTAATACTGGGGAGTATGTTTGTTCAAATTTTGTTCCTGTCATTAATAAAGAATATACACTTACCGTTCAATATGCTGGACAAACCTATCGTTCTACCAATACATTATTGGCAACGCCTACAATTGATAGTGTACAACAAAACTCGGTTCAAGGATTTAGCGGTAATCAAATTCAAGTAAAATTCTTTTATCAAGATAATGGTGCAGAAAACAATAATTATTTAATTGGAGTCAAAAATTCAACTAAAGCGATTGTAGAATACGACGCCTTACAGGATGAATTTTTTCAAGGAAACCAAATGTTTGGATTTTACACTGATAACAAACTGAAAACAGGAGACCAGTTATTTTTTAGCTTAGAAGGAATTAGCTTGCGCTATTATAATTATATGAAAGAACTCTTAAGTATATCGGGAAGCGGCGGTGGTGGTGGACCTTTCTCAACACCGCCTGTAACTTTAAGAGGAAATATTGTCAATCAAACTGATGAAAATAATTTCCCTCTAGGTTATTTTCATCTTTCAGAAATTGATACTATAAATTACGTTGTTCAATAATTGAAGGGATTGCACTCATAATAAAGTACTTTTGCATTGTTAAAAAGGCTGTCGACATAACTGTAAACAGCCTATTACTTTATCATTATAGTACTTTTCTCTTATACCATTCATAAAAAGGTTTCTCAAAACAATAATACAAACCAATGGCTACTATCCAAAGAAGGATGAAGTTTCTATCATCATAAAATACCCATGACTTTAATTTGAGATTAATATAACTAATATGAACCAGATAAAACGCAAAGGAGGCATTGCCCAAAACCATCATTATCTTATTAGATAAAAATCGTTGTAATAAACTACGTTGCGTTATCAATCCCTGAAACAGAAACATGATAAAGATTGGCAATATACTAAAGAAAATTATTTTTCCTTGCCAGTGATTTGTCCCATGGTCAACCCTACTCGTTTGAAATAATCCAATACAATAAAGCGTCACTATAAAGCCTAATGCCCCCAAAGAAGTAAGGTGCTTTACTGCTGCCATTCTATTCCAAAAAGTGGCATAATGAGCCAAAGACATTCCCGCTACGAACAATAACGACTGACCAGCAAAGGTACTCATTAACACAAAATCAAAAGGATACAAATAACAGTCTTTGTTGCCCCCGTAGTTAGTCCATAGCCAACCTCCTGCAAGTGCAATTAGTAGTAACCCAATTAAAAATACAATTAAATAAATTAGGTGTTTTTGCAACAAAAGCATTAGTAACGGCGCCAAAAAATAAAAAGTCATTTCAACAGTCAGTGACCACGATTGTGCTATGGCATCTAATGAATGGGTAGAAGAAAAACCTTGTAGCAATAGATAGTGTGTGATAGAAAAATGACACTTTCCAAAACTAGGATCGAAATAATACAATGTCAATAACAACCAATATAAAGGCATTATACGCATAATTCGTTGTAGGAAATAATTCTTATAATGACTTAAAGATTGTAAGGGTTGTGTTCCATAACTTTTGGCAATAAGAAAACCACTTAATACAAAAAACAACGGCACACCCAAATTGAGTTCATTACAAAATCGGAAAAGCTCTGGATGTAGATCATTTTTCCAATACTTACGATTGTGATAAACAAAAATCATTATAGCGGCAATCGCTCTAATGCCCGTTAGTGCTTTGTAATGAATGATTTTAGAAGAGTTTTGGTTCTGCAAGCCTGTCAAGTATATTGGTAAAAAGGTTTATTTGTTTTGTAATAGACAAATCTATTGAAAATATTGAATTAAATTATCAGTCTTTACAGCATCCAAAGCATTATATTTCCCGATATAAACTTTCTTACCCGTTGCCTTATTCCACAACCAAACATCTTCCCCGGTATTAGTAAAGAGAAATTGTTCCGTTTCATCAATATGATATCCAGGATGACTAAAAAATCCATCAAATTGGGGTTCTATTAGTTTTTTATTTATTGGATTATAAAATCCCCACTTATTGCCTAATCGAATCTGTATTATCGCCCAAGAAGGAATGTCAGCGTAATTGACATATTTGTTGGTGGCTTTAATTTCATCATAGTGAACAGGTATTAAAATTTCACCATCTTTGCTTAATAAACCTACTTTTCCATCAAGAAGAAGTTTAGTAAAACCTCCACCTCTAAAAAAACTTGATTCATAATAAATGAAAGGCATTAGCTCGTTTCCGGACTCATCAATGTAACCCACTTTTTTACTGTGGGCTCCCGTTTCTGCTCGATAGGCTTTGGCAATTCCTTTTTCGTTGAAATCGCCTATTGAAGCATATTCAATTGGAACCACTAATTTTCCGTAAGAATTAATTACACCTTGTTTACATTCACGATAATGAGTTGCAACGTCGTCGCCATAAGGATGAAAAGTGACACAATTATTATAAACAACGGCGAATCCATTTTTAAAAGGTGCTACTTTTTCATATTCACATGCAATAATTACAACACCACCCTCATCAGCAAAACCCCATTTTCCATTTTTTTGAATAGGTGTAAGCGTTTTTGTTTGTGCCGAAATATAGTTTATACTTAGGGTTAGAAACAAGATAACTATTGCCCTTACAAGATTATTTATTCTCATCATTTTTTAGTGTCCTTAGAAGCAGTAAAAACTATTTATTTTAGTTCATTTTCTTTCAGTTTCTAAAAGCTTTTACCACAGTTTCACAATTTTATAGTTAAAGATAAACCTACTCTTTATTTTTAAATAGAGATTAATTAAACTTTCCGTAAAATTCAGTGATGTCGAAATAAAAAGAATGCATTTCGTTTTTTTGAATTAGTTGAATGTTAATTAAATCGACTTTTTTAGTGTCTTTGTTAATAGTTGACTGCCCAACTGGTTTCCAATCTTTAAATTTTTCACCATAAATTTTAGCAATAAAAGCATATTCAGCTGCAATTCCGTTTCTTTCATTACCGGCGTTTTTTATTATAATTACATTTTCAATAGTTTTACCATCACCTCCTTCGTAAGTAACTTTCGTCAAATCAGGAGCTTTACTCCAATATTGTGTTTCACTCGATTTTGAACTTGTATTTTGAGTGGTTATACAAGAACTAGTCGTAATAACGATAATTAGTAAAATAATAAGTTTTTTCATTTTTTTAGATTTGCATTTTTACATCACCAAGATACGTATTTTTCTCATCCGAAATATTTCCTAGATTTAAATGCGCAAATTCCTTGAATTACGACAATGATCTTCGTCTACGTATATTATATCGGAGTGTTTTTTAGGTAATAACAAATTAACATATAATTATATTTTCCAGCTATTATACATTTTTAAATTTAGGTTCTTGATAGGTACATATTTTTTAAATTGATAATTCAAGTTACTATTGAATGGATTTTTTTTGAATTTTTATTTATTTAAAACTTAAAAAAGTTCCATAAAAAGATAATTTTGTAGCAAATAGTATTCAAACGTCTTTTCAAACTGTATAGTTAATTATTAAAAATAGTAAATGAGTAAATTAAATAAAGTACTATTAATTATTTTTGTTGAATTTATTTTTACCTGGTGGATATCATTGCAACTTTTATTTGGAATGGTCAGTAATCTTGATCATTCTCATTTTAAAATAAATGAAGTAGTCGCTAGCGAATGGTTTTTTCTATCGTTTTTACTTTCTTTATTAATCTATGTTGGTTATTCAAAAAAGATTATGTTCATCTACTACGCGTTAGTACCGATAAACATTTTTTTGATGCTTGTCATGTGTTTGAAATCTCCTATATGTTTAAGAAATTTAGGATTTCATCATGCGAGTTATGTTCCTGTATCAACTCCTTTACTTTCACTGTCCTTTGTTTATGTTTTTTTTCTAGCTTATATTAACTTAAAATTTAAGGAACAACAAGTTATTTCTCAAAAGTTTAGTAACGTAATCTATCTATTTTGTATAGTTACAATAATAATTCTTATCTACGTAGTTAAATCATCCCAATCCGAAATGGAAAAAATATTGCATTTTAGAGGCTAATTTAGATTGTTTTTGTATCCTACACCTCAAAATTTTAAACAAAACATATAAAATTAGGTGCGGTACGATGGTATAATTCATTCAAATTGAATTGGAAATTATTATATTTGAAATGTTAATAATTAATCCATTATGAAAAAACTTCTTTTTTTAGTACTTCTATTATCCTCACTCACTAAAGTAAATGCTCAAATTGCCGATGTGCAACAAAAAGGAAGTTGGTTGTATATTTACAACGAAAATAATAAGGAGCTTTCACATATGAGTTTGAGTCATTCCGACCAGTATTTAGGAATGGGAAGTTCTTTTTTTATGGTTCAAAAAGGTAGCTGGCTCTATGTTTATGATGCTAACTCAAAAGAAATTAGTCATATGAGTTTGAGTACCAATGACAAACTAAAAAGTGTTGGAGGAAACAACTTTAACATCCAAAAAGGAAGTTGGATTTATACGTATGACAAAAATTGCAAAGAAGTGAGTCACAAAAGTAGTTAAAACAACAACTTAAATGCCTTTCAATCCATCAATTAAGGCATCAACATCTTCCTTGGTGTTGTAATGACTGAAGGAAATACGAAGACTTGGTTTCTTCAAATCTTCCTCTGCAAGAATTTCAGCTAAAACGTGAGAGGGCTTTACACTGCCGCTTTGGCAAGCACTTCCGCGAGAAACAGCAATACCTTTCATATCTAAATTGAACAATATCATCGCCGTTTTATCCTCTGAAAAAGGCAACAACACATTTAAAATATTATAAAAAGTATCCGTTCCGTTAATTTTAACTTCTGGAAAATTAGCTTTCAATTGAATTTCACAATAGTTTTTCAATTCGGTTATGGTTGTTCTTTCGGCATCCAAATTTTCAGACGATAATTCCAATGCTTTAGCCATACCAGCTACTTGATGGATTGCTTCTGTTCCGGCACGAAGTCCTTTTTCTTGTTCCCCACCAAAAAGAAGTGGTTGCAAAACAATGCCTTTTTTAATATAGGCAAATCCGGCACCTTTAGGTCCATGAAACTTGTGCGCACTCGCAACAACAAAATCAACTGGAAGTTCGTGCAGATTCAATTCGGTTTTTCCAACAGATTGTACGGTATCGCAATGAAACAAAGCATGATGTTGGTGACAAATTCTACCCGTCTTTTCAATATCTAAAACAGTTCCTATTTCATTATTGACATGCATCATTGAAACTAAAGTTTTCCCTTCTTTAGAAAGCAAATCCACCAAATGGGTCATATCAATACTCCCATTGGGAAGAACGTTTACAAAGTCAACTTCAATATTGTGATCATTTTGCAAATGCCTAACAGTATATAGCGTGGCATGATGCTCAATCCTGCTCGTAATGATGCGTTGCACCTGTAGGTCATTTACAGCGCTTTTAAGAATCCAATTACTAGCTTCGGTAGCATTTGAAGTAAAGATAATTTCTTGTGCGCTACATCCCATTATTTTAGCAATGGACTTTCTTGACGTTTCTAAAACCGTCTTGGCGCTTCTTCCAAAACTGTGGGTAGAAGAGGGATTTCCGAAATCACTTTGAAGCACCTGCACCATTTCGGCAATTACTTCTTGACGAAGCGATGTTGTGGCAGCGTTATCGAGATAGATTTTTTTCATGGAAAATTTTGAAGTACAAAGGTAAAATTTCAGCAGTAATTATTTCGTGTTTTGCTTAAAATAAATTTCGGTTGCACCCAATCCGTATTTTTGATAATTGGCATCTTGAAACGAAATGTTTTCGTAATTTTTTAACATAAAATCAAGTTCAGCTTTCAAAACGCCTTCACCAACACCGTGTATAAAAACAATTTTTGGAATGCGATTTCTAATAGCAAATTCGAGGTGTTTTTTAGCCGTCTCTGTTTGAATTGTGAGGATGTCAAAGTTGCTCATTCCTCGCGGATTTTTTACCAACTTCTCAATGTGTAAATCAAATTCAGGAACGCCACTTTCTATTTTATCCGACTTAAAAACTGCGGTTTTTTGTTTTTTTGAAGGCTGTTTGTCGATATTAATTTTATCTAATGTATCAATTCTATTAATATTATTTAATTCACTGGATTTGTTTACTTTAATCAACTCGTTGACAAAATAAGTCATCAGAAATCCTTCAGTAGTTTCAATAGTAATATCTTTATTATTAACACCCACTACTACTCCATCAATGGCATCATCAAGTACGGAAACTTTATCGCCAATATTAAATAATTTTGTGTTCATCATCTTCGTCTTTAGGTGGAATCTTTGCAGATAATTTCATCATTCCAAACATAAAAATAGCGATACAAATTACGGTGATAATTACATTAGGTTTTGGAAAATTTTGTTGATAAAAAGCAACAAAAGCTGCAAGGATCATTATCGGAATTATAAACTTCTTCATAGTTGTTTTTTAAAAACCAAAAATAGAAAACTTAAATTAGTTTGACGGTTTTTAATTTTTTATTTGTAAAATTGTGACAGAAAAGAGCGCGATGGAAAAATACATGTTGCCTTGTATGTTTAAAAAAATGTTCGGTATCGATTGTATCGGATGTGGTATACAACGCTCCCTAAATTTGATTTTACACGGTGAATTTGAAAAAGCCTTTTTTATGTTTCCTGCCATATACACTACTATACTTTTCTTGCTTTCAATTACGTTATTTGTTTTAGACAAAAAACATAACTATGGAAAAATTGTTATTTCTTTGGCAATCATTAATGCTGTTATCATGATTATATCATACACTTACAAAATGAAATTTCTTTTTCTAACTTAATAAACAACAAACAAAATGGAAAACCAAAAATTACCCAATGCCACCGCCGTATTAGTATTAGGCATCTTATCAATCATCACATGCTGCTGTTATGGTATTTTAGGATTAATACTTGGAATTGTAGGACTTGTTTTAACCAATAAAGACCTAATTATTTACAATCAATCACCAGAAAAATTCACTAATTATCAAACGCTGAATATTGGTAAAATTTTATGTATTATAGGTATTGTATTGAGTGCTATTGCTATTCTGTACTTCATTTGGATTATAAAAATGATTGGTTTAGATGCACTACAAGATCCTGCTTTAATGCAAGAAAAAATTAGGCAAATACAACAAAACATGGGACATTAATTGACTAGACCTAAATAATCCTAAAAAATACGCCTTATCGAGGAAGTTAAGGCGTTTTTTTTTTTATTAACTATTTTTTAAAATCAATTCATTCCTCCCAAACCTTTAGCAGCAAACAAAGCTATCATTCCAATGAAGAAGATAATATATAATGATATAACTACTATTATTGAAATTCCTAAAAATTTATGATGTGATTTCAAATAACCTAATGCTGTTCCTATCATATCAGAACTAGAATGCAATAAGGCATTTTTCATATCCGAAGCATATTTATACAAATAATATACTGGTAGTGTATATATAATTGCCATCAAAAGGTAAATGCCAGATAGAAATCCTTTGATATTTCCTAAAGGACTCATTGAGGTTGAAGGCATTATTGACATTGCTAAAGTCATGCCAATAGCAGCAAGAATCATAAACGCGATTCCTATAAATCCCATAATTGCTAAAAACATGCTCCATTTGGCGCTTGTTCTTAAAGCATCTACTGCTTGTTCGTTTAATTCTAAATTGGTTTGGTCTTCCATTTTTTTAGTTTATTGGTCACTTTTCAAACTGCTTTAGAGTAGTAATAATAATCGAAATACAATCCAACAACTGCTCTTCATTCATTACCAATGGCGGTGCAAAACGAATAATGTTCCCGTGAGTTGGTTTGGCTAACAATCCGTTATCTCTCATAGCTATACAAATATTCCATGCTGTATCACTTTCTTCGGTATCATTAATAACAATAGCGTTCAGTAATCCTTTTCCGCGAACTAAAGTAGCTATGTTGGATGTTTTTACAAATTCGCCAATTTTATCTCTAAAAATTTTCCCTAAACGACGGGCATTTTGAGATAAATTCTCGTCATTAACTACCTCTAAAGCCGCAATAGCGACAGCACCTGCAATAGGATTTCCACCGAAAGTAGAACCATGTTGACCTGGCTTGATGACATTCATAATAGAATCATTTGCCAAAACCGCCGATACTGGATAAGCACCACCAGACAAGGCTTTTCCTAATATTAAAATATCGGGAGCTACGTAAGACACTTGTTTTTCGCAAGCATTTTCACACGTACAATTGCCACAAACTGCTAAAATAGAGCCTGTTCTTGAAATTCCGGTTTGTACCTCATCGGCAATAAATAAAACATTGTTTGCTACACATAATTCTTTTGCTTTCGCTAAATAATCTTCTGCTGGAACATACACTCCTGCTTCTCCTTGAATTGGCTCTACAAGGAAACCAGCGATATTTTTAGAGGATTTAACAGCGTTTTCAAGAGCTTCGATGTCGTTGTATGGAATTTTAATAAATCCAGCCGTGTACGGCCCAAAGTTCTTTCTAGCATTCTCATCATTCGAAAAAGAGATGATAGTAGTCGTTCTCCCATGAAAATTTCCGTCACAAACGATTATTTGTGCTTCATTTTCATGGATTCCTTTTTTCTCGTACGCCCATTTTCTACACAATTTTAAAGCCGTTTCTACTGCCTCGGCACCGGTGTTCATAGGTAATACTTTATCAAATCCAAAGTAGTTGGTTACATATTCTTCATAAACACCTAATT
>CAZSZH010000024.1:0-35352 GCA_964610785.1 uncultured Flavobacterium sp.
TTTCAAAATTGAAGATTTTAAGAAGAATAGAATGTTAATAATGCGTTAAAACTTATAATCAATGTTTGAATTTAAGGATGATTTATGATTTTGTTTTAGTAATTTTAGGCTTTATAATAAAAAAACTATGAAAACTTCATTATCGCCGATTATTGCTGGAACTATGAATTGGGGGATTTGGGAT
Source organism: uncultured Flavobacterium sp. (assembly GCA_964610785.1). Lineage (GTDB taxonomy): Bacteria > Bacteroidota > Bacteroidia > Flavobacteriales > Flavobacteriaceae > Flavobacterium. The sequence continues at coordinate 185 of CAZSZH010000024.1, forward strand.
AAAAACCTCTCTACATTTGAAATGAGTCATTTAATTAACATTTGTATTGAGAATAAAATCACCACTTTTGACCATGCCGATATTTATGGCGGTTATACCACTGAAGCGCAATTCGGAAAGGCATTTGCAGAAAGTAAAATTTCAAGAAGTCAATTTCAACTTATTTCAAAATGTGGTATCCAACTAACAAACGGAAGACCAAATACAATTAAGCATTATGATTATTCTAAGGAGTACATTATTTGGTCGGTTGAGAGCTCCCTAAAAAATTTACAAACCGATTATCTTGATGTGTTGCTTTTACATCGTCCAAGTCCTTTAATGATCGCAGATGAAATTGCAGAAGCGGTTGAAAAATTAAAATCTGAAGGAAAAATTCTTGATTTTGGATTATCTAATTTCACTTCTTCCCAAACGGAATTACTTTTACAAAAAACGGAGATAAGTTATAATCAAATACAGTTTTCTGCTACGCATCATCAAGCAATGTTAGATGGAAGTTTAGATTATATGCAAGTTCATGACATCATGCCGATGAGTTGGAATCCGCTGGGAACCGTATTTCGAGAAGATATTGATCAAACGAGACGACTAAAAAAACTATTGGTTCAATTAGTGGAAAAATATGAAGTTGGGTCTGACACCATTTTATTAGCATGGATTTTAAAACATCCTGCAAAAGTTCTTCCGGTTGCAGGAACTGTTAATATTGCAAGAATTCAATCTTTGATGAAAGCCGTTGAGTTAAAACTTGACAAATTGGATTGGTTTGCTATTTGGACAGAAAGTATGGGAAATAAAGTACCGTAACGATTTCAGAATGATGATTATTGATTTTTGATTTCCGATTTTAAACTTCTGAAATCTTAAATCGTTAATCTTAAATCAAAAATCTACATGATTAACAAACGTCTTTTAATTAAAAACTTACTGGCTCACAATGATGAGAGTAGTTTTTATGATAAAAAGCGGCAGTTAAATTTGCATACCAAAGAAGGTAAAGCGAAATTTTTAAAACACATTTGTGCATTGTCTAATTCCAATCCTTCTAACAATTCCTATATTGTTGTTGGTGTTGAAGATCAGGATAATGAAATTACTGGCGATGATTTTTTTGACGACAGTCGTATTCAAAATTTAGTGAATGCATATTTAGAGAATCCTCCTAAAATTCAGTATGAAAATGTGCCTTTTCCAAACTTGCCAAAAGATAAAGTGGTAGGTTTAGTCACTATTAAACCAAAGTCAAAGACTTCTTTTTTTAAAAAAAATATTCACACCATTGTAGCGAATACTTTTTTTGTTCGTCGTGGTAGCAATTCTATTCCAACTTTTGAAAAAATTCCATACTCCAAACAAAATACCGAAACTATCATTAGTATTGAGAATAATTCTAGAAATAGTATTGCTCATACACTAGATGGTGTTATTGATTTTGTAAACAATAAGCATAAAGATATGCCTTCTAAATATAAAGTTTTTAAGGAGTTGTTTGTGATATGTTGGTCGGGAATTCCAAAAAAAAATCGAGACAAAACGTTCTTTTCAAGAGTAGACATTGAATTAATCAATGAGCAAGTAAAGTTGTTTTATTCGGCACAAGATGAGGTTGAGATTTTTTATGATGAAAATACCTTTATGATAACGGAGTATCTATCATTAGGACTGAATGACAAAACAAGTTATTATCCGTTAGAACAACAAAAAATTTCTTTTTTTGATAATGGTTATTATAAAATCGAAACCTTAATGTTATTTGAACCCCCACAATACAATCGAAAAGTATTGTTCCATATTTATAACTCCACCATTTCTCTTCTCGCTAAATTGCAAAAGAACTCTCCTTTGACTGAAAGAGAAGAAAATGATTTAGAAAACGTTCCTTCAACCTTAATGATTTGTTATTTGAATGGATTTAATGAAGCCAAACAAAAGTTAATAGAAGCAAAATCACTTTTAAAACAAAACGAGAATAGGGCTGTTTACATAAATTTTAAAGAAGCAATGAGAGTTTTAAGAAAAGTAAAATACAATCAGAATTAAAAAACTATAAAATCAAAGAGCCCGATAAAATATCGAGCTCTTTATATGTTTTTATCTTAATTTAATTTGCAGTAACCAATACATTATCTAATTCCCATGTTGCAGCCCCAGATGTTGTAGAAGTATATTTGAATGCTATTCTAACATTACTTTGATTAGCAGCATAAGAGGAAATATTTACAGGTCCTGAATTTATCCAAACAAAATTGCTGTTTACTGGAGCAAATGTAGCGGGTACTAATGTCCAAGTAGCTGTAGATGGTGCTCCCGAAGTATAATTGGTAGAAATATACACTTGAAGACTTGTTCCTGTATATTTAGTAGCAGTATCGAATACTAATTTCCCAACAGTTTTTCCAGTAAAATCAATACTTGGAGAAATCAACCAATCTTCATTAGCTTTATTACCTCCATTATATCCAGTTATAACAGCACAATAAGATGGATTTCCATAAGAACTTCCAGTCCAAACTTCATTTCCATTAACACTGTAAGCCTTCCATGCACCAATACCTGTTGAAAAATCATCCATAAATTGTCTTGGGACAGTCAGTTTTAAATCACTTTCTTTACGGATCATAAATTGATAATCAGAGTTATATTTAGTCATTACACCACGAATATTTCCTCTACCAGATGGAACTTTGCTTACGGAAAAAGTTGCATATTGACTCACTCTTAAAATTTTGGGAGCTCCTCCATTTTCAGCATCAATAAAAGTATGGTTTGTTGCATATCCCCCATTATCCACATCATAAAGTGTTCTTTCTAATGAACTTGATGCAAATTGTACATTATCAATTTCTACTAATGTATTTTGATTAACATCTAAGCTTGCATTTACTAAGTTCATGTGTCTCACTAATGTTTCTTCATCAACAATAGTACTTGATGGGAAAAGATAATTTAGATAATCTGTTGGTTCAATACCTGCAATACCAGTCGAAGTTGTCGAATCTGCTATGCCTATTAATGTAGAACCAAAAACTTTCGCAATAGCTAAACCTTTTAATTTAATATATACTTTTCTTCCAGGTGTAAAACCATCTGCAAAAAGCATTGCTTTATTAACAGAGACACTAAATCCAATTGGAGTTGTGCTTACACTAGTTGGATCACTCTGAAACGATATTGACTTATAAAAATTTCCATCGGTATCATTAGATGTTACGTAAGCTTCAATAATATCATCATCTGCATAAACTGTTGGTGTCAATGTAACTGGAATGTCAGAAACTTGTTTTGTTGATGCTAAATCGTAAGTTTTTATTGAAGCAGTTTCGCCCCAAACAGTTTTATCAGCAACCGAACAGCTTACAAAAAAGCTTATAAAAGCAACGAATGTTACTAATTTTAATAGGTTTGTTTTCATATTTTTTTAATATTTAAGATTAATAAACAATTGCAACATTATCTACTTGATATGCGCCTGTTGAAGGATTAATGCCAGTGTATTTAAACGCAAAACGAATAGTTCCTTTGTATAAGGATAAATCAATTGCACCACTATTTACATAAGCATATGCTTTTGTAAAAGGCGAAACCAAAGTTGCTATATAATTAACTTCCGTCCAATGTGATGCGCCAAAGTTACCATTATAATCTGTTGAAATATAAACCTGTAGAGAATTAGTAGAATTTATAACATATTTATCATGGCAGGTTTGAAATGATAAACTTTCACCTTCGTGTTGATCCAAATCAATAGGAGGCGATATTAACCAGCTTACATTTACTGCATCTCCACTTCCGTAGGCAGTCATACTAGCATATCCGTTTCCAGCATAGATACCTGATGACCAAAGTTTAGAACCATATTCCCCATAAGAAGTCCAACCCGTTGGCAATGCACTTCCCGTAGTACTATCAAAGTTTTCAGAGAAATAAACCTGATTTAATTTTGGATAGACTATATCACTGCTTTTTGTACAACTTGATAAAACTAATGCTATCAGTGTTGTAAAAAATACTGTTTTAATTTGTAGTGTTTTCATATTTTTAATACTTAAAAATTAATATATAAATTTACAAGAAAAGTCCTTCCGTACCCGTAAAAATATTTTGTACCAAATACTGGATTAACTGTCGTAGATCCATTTGGGTTAAGATTAGGCGTATAATCTTGATTTACTTGTGTAAAATTACCGTTTCTTGCTTGCTCATAACCTCCTGACTTGTATTTAACATCAAGTAAATTATTAATATTTGCAGTAAAACCAATTGTAGAGCTTTTATATTTCCAAGATTTTCCTCCAATTAAGTTTACTAACATATAGTCGGCAATCTTCTGCTGTTGCAATAACTCTTCTCCTCTAGCTGTTGTTGCATCAGGTGTAGGAACTCCTGGAGATAAATTACTATTGTCGTAAAAATGATTCGTTCTTGTAATTGCAGCTATATCAACATAGTTTCCGCCAATATAATTAGCATTCGCACCAATCCACCAAAATTTAGGGTCTCTATACTCTAAACCAAGAGACGCTGCTTGTTGAGGACTACCTGCTTGTCGGTAATTTTTAAGTGACGAATTACCATAATTTAAAATTGGTTTTGTATTGGTTGCTGTTGCATTAGCATCTACATTTACAAATACATCTGGATTGCTTGTGTAAATATATTCTCCATAAGCAGCAGTGGCAGTAGCTTTTAATGTGGAAGTAATTGGATACTCCATCCCAAATTCTAATCCAATATTTCTTTTATCAACGCCGTTTAAAGTTTCAGCTACAAAAGAACTTCCAGTACTAGCAATAGCATTTGAAGTATTAGCACCCGATGAAGTACCAATAGCATCCGAATAGAAGTAGGTTGTTTCTGATTGATGTTGAATTTTTGAATAGAATGCCGTTAATCTTGTTTTCAATTTTGGCGCATTAATAATATAACTTACATCGGCACTTGAAATAATTTCATTTTGAATACCATCTACCGTATTATTATTGATACGAGCATTATTGAATAAATTTTTCAATGATGGTGCTTTGGACATATAAGCTCCATTGAATACTAAAAATTGTCTCCCCGTAATTTTGTAAATTAAACCACCTTTAAATCCAAAGTTGTCAAAAGTGTATTTATCACTTTTTCCAAAAGAATTTGTTGGGTAATATCCATTTTTATACAAACCTTCTCTTTGATATTCTGATCTAGAGAACGATTGTGTCATAAAAAAGTCAAATTTTTTGTAAACAAATTTGAATTGTGTAAAAGCATCTAAAATATTAGAGGTTAAATTATAATTGTAACCAAAAGTATCTCCAAGACCAACTTGTCTGTTTGGATTATTTAAATCTGACTGTTTTTGATCAGCAGTAACACCAAATTGGTTTATATCATTGTAATAACTTCCTCCCAATAGATCCAACATGTTTTGGAAATTATGAGATTTTATATTTCTATAAGTAGCTCCACCATTGAAAGAAATTCTATCCGCCAATTGAGAACTTATAATAGAGTTTGCTGTAAAAGTTTTATCATCGGTTCTATCCTCAAATAAGGTATAAACACTTTTCCCATTAGGTTGATTCGAGTTTATTAGATATTGCCAATTAAGTTGACCATCAGCCAAGAACGCATTTTTTAATTTATCCGCCATTGTCCAATCTGGAGTCCAGTCATATCCTCCATTTGCTACGTTCGCAGGGTTTGGGTTATAAGTGTAGTTAGCAATTTCGTAACTTGGTAAATTACGATAATATGTTGGATCAGGATTAGTAACCCCTTGATAGGTTAATCTACTGTTTCCAATTTTTCCAAATTGATAAGCAACATTGGTGTTGATATGTGTTTTTGAAGTCACTTTCCAGTAATCACTTAAAATAAAAATTGGTTCTTCTACCGTTTTCATTCTAGAGTTTCTTTGTTTTCCATCTTGCCAACCCCAATAAGAGTTGTATTTTTCACCTTTTAAATCAATAACTTCCTGTGTGTTAGGAGATGTTTTTCCTTTAATGTCTCGATCATAAATTGTGGTAAAATTCAAGGAATGTTTTGAAGATAATTTTTTCTCAACACTAGCAAAAAATGAATTTGCGGACATGTTAACACCATCAAAATAACCATTGTCGCCAAATCGTCTTGATGCCGACACTGTATATGCCCATCCATCTTTTCTCATACCAGAAGAAGTAGTTCCCATAATTCTCCCGTTATAATTAGTATTTGTAGCCGCAGTAGAAATTCTATTTCCAGGACGGTACAATGAAGCTCGTGTATTAATTTGGTTAGTACCTACAATACCCCCAAAAGCATAATCAGAAGGCGCTAATCCTGTTGTAAATTCTTGATTTCTAGTAGCGTCAGATAATCCTCCCCAGTTACTATATTGCGGTCTTCCGTCATAGGCCTTATTCATTATAACACCGTTTATTAACGTTGTTCCATATTCGCTGTCCAGACCACGTAATCTAAAATGAGCTGAACCCCAATTGAAAGCTACTGATTGATTAAAAGCATCTCTTGATGATTGCAATAAGCTAGAGGTGCTTTCTGAACCATTATTATTGTCTTCCAATTCATTATCTGAAATGGTTATTAAAGTATTTTGTTCTTCTTGGGTAATGTCTTCATCTATAACGATTGTTCCTAAATCTAACATTTTACCTCTTACAACTTCCACGGTAAGTAACTGATCTTTGTATCCTATACTTTTAATTAATAATAATTGACTCCCCATAGGGACACTTTTAAAGGTAAATCTCCCTTGAGAATCTGTAATTTCTGTTAAATTAGTGTTTTGAACAGAGGCGATAACATTTTGTAATGCTTTTTGCGTTTTTGAATCTACTACTTTTCCAGAGAAACCAGACTCTGATTGTGCAAATACAAAACACACTTGCATCACAAATAACATACTAATGACAAGTTTTTTCATAAATTGATTTAAATTAATTTTTCTTACTACTTAAGTCTTAATGAAAACTTAACAGCGGACAAAGGTACATTATTTTAATAATATTACTACTTTTGGCCCGAAGTTTATAAAAACTTGACATTAATTTAATATTAGATTTATGAAAATTAAAAACCTAATTGCTCTTTCTGTTGGATTATTCGCAATAACTGCAGCAAATGCACAGGCAAAAAAATACATAGTGCATACTGTTGCATTTTATAATTTGGAAAATTTATTTGATACGATAAACGACCCTAAAATAAATGATGAAGAGTGGTTGCCTTCTGGTGCGCAAAATTGGACATCAAAAAAATACCATCAAAAATTAGAAAATCTTGCTAGAGTGCTTTCCGAAATTGGAACAGGTGAAAATCAAAATGCGCCAACTTTTATTGGAGGTGCAGAAATCGAAAACCGCGGTGTTTTGGAAGATTTAATAAATCAACCAAAATTAAAAAAGTATGATTATGGAATTGTTCACTTTGATTCACCTGATAAAAGAGGAATTGATGTAGCATTGCTTTATCAAAAAAAGCATTTTAAGGTAACTAGTGCGTCAAACATACCTTTGTTGGTATATAAAAATCAAGAAGGCAAAACCGACGCTAAAGACACAGGAGATGTTTTAACACAAGATAAAGCCGTTTCTGATAATAGCACAAATCGTGTTTATACTCGTGATCAATTGCTGGTTACTGGATTTCTTGATGGGGAAGAAATTAATTTAATTGTGAACCATTGGCCTTCTCGTTCTGGTGGTGAAAAGAAAAGTTCTCCTTTTAGAGAGGCCGCTGGTGCTTTAAATAGAAAAATTATCGATTCATTAATTAAGATCAATCCAAATGCAAAGGTTATTACAATGGGTGATTTGAACGATGGTACCTATAATAGAAGTGTTAAAGTAGCTCTTGGTGCTAAACTTAAAAAAACAGAATTAAAATCTTCGGGTGATATTTACAACCCTTTTGAACAAATGGCTAAGGATGGAAATGCTACTTTATTTTACAGAGACGCAGGCGATATTTTTGATCAAATTATGGTTTCTGAAAAGTTAGTACAACCAGAAAATGCTTCCTTTAGGTATTGGAAAGCTGGTATTTGGAACAAACCTTATATGATTCAGACCACTGGTCAATATAAAGGTTATCCGTTGCGACACTCTGCTACAGATGTTGGTTTTAGTGACCACTTTCCGGCCTATATTTATTTAATTAAGGAAATAAAATAAAATAATCAAAACCGTCTTTTTTCGAGGCGGTTTTTTATTTTTCTTTATTTTATTGGTGTTCATAAAGTTATTTTATAATATGTCTATAAAAATTCAATGGCAACTCTATACAAATAACCCTAAAACCTATTAGGCTTGACACCGTATGTTCCTTAATAAGTGAATGTTAATAGATTTATTCCATAAAAAAGAGTGCTAACTAGGCACTCTTTTTCGTTATCACTCGGAAGCGATAACACCACTTAACTAATTTTAAACAAACCGTATTAACCTAACTTAAAATGAAAAATTTATTCCTGAGTAGACTCCAAACACATAGGGTTTAAAGTTTCCAGAATCATTACTAAAGGTATTGAATTGATATTTAAAAACGGGTTCGAGACGCGCTTCCAATTGTTTTAAAATATTATATTTAAAGCCTAGTCCCGCGTTTCCACTAAAGTGAATATTATTGAGATTACTGGCTTCTCCTATTTTTATATTCAAATCGGATGATTGTAAATAAATTTCATTTTTATTTAAAACCATCGTACTCATTCCGCCAATAAGATCGATACCAAATTTTTTGTTTAGAATTTTATAGCTTAGCTCTAATGGCATTTCAATATATCCCAATTTTTGATTCAAACTTCCTGCTACTCTATCTCCAATTTTATTAAATGGTCGGTTTACATTATTTAAATTTTCGATTATAATGATGCTTCCTGCCGCATTTGGATTTAGATTGGTTAATTTTCCGCTTACTGCTTCTGACTGGTAATAATAGGAAATCCCATTAGTGCTATAATCTACATTTAAGATATTAATTCCTGTTCTGATTTTTAATTTTTTGTTCACTGCATAGTTTACGCCTACACCATAACTTTGATTGTTGGCAGAATAGGATTTGTCATTAGCCGCGAGGTTATCGTCTAGAGGAGAACCTTTGGAAATAGAACTAAAATAAATAGGCGCAACATTTGAGGAAACTTGCCACCTATTTAATTTTGGTTCCGTAATCAATTTGCTTTCTTTTTCTTTTAGCAATTCTTCCAGCGCATTGGGCTCAACAGTAGCAATTTTTATTGAGTCCGTTTTTTTATTAATGGTTTCGTCTGTTTTACTAGAAGTATTTAAAACAGATTTATTTTGATCCAACGTAGCATGGTTTGCCAGGCTGCTATTAGATTCTTTGCTTGTATTTAAATTAGTAGACTCTATTGCTTTTTCAACATTATCGATTGTTTTTTCTGCTATTGACGAATTATTGTCTTGAGAAATATTGGTTTTTACAGTTCTTGTTTTTTTATGGTTGGCAACATGATATGCAATTTTTGATTTGGATTTATTATTACCTAACATCAGTACATTTTGCTTGTCGCTACTAGTTGTTCTACCCTCATTAGAGCTCTTTGCAATGCTAATGTTATCAGTATTTATAATGGTAGAAGATGTTTTATTATTAGTAACGGAACCCTCAATTTTAGGATTATTTAAAATCGTAATTTCTTCTTTTGTAGAAGCACCCGACTTGTTTTCAATACGTACTGTTGCACTTTTTAATTCTTTTGTAAGTGTGGTAGAGGTTGGATTGGTCGCATTGATTTTGGCTTTAGTAGCTTCTTTATCATGGTTGACAACTGTATTAGTATTATTTACAATCGGTTTGGTGTTTTGGAATACTGCAAAGAATCCTAGGAGTAAAGCTGCTGCAATACCCGATAGTTTCCACCAAAATGGAATGACTCTTCTTTTTTTCTTTTCATCTAATTTTTTTTCAATGTTCTCCCAAACGATTTCATCTGGAATTACTTCAAAATTTTCAAAATTTTCTTGAAAGAGTTTATTAATGTTTTTTCTTTCACTCATTTTATAAGAGGCATTTTTGTACTACCTGTATTATTTTCTATTTTCTGTTTTAATATTAATTTGGCTCTTGATAGATTGGATTTTGATGTTCCTACACTTATACAAAGAGCATCAGCAATTTCTTGATGCGAATAATTTTCGAAGACATATAAGTTAAAAACCAATCGATATCTGTCGGGTAATTCTTGGATGATTTTCATTAAAAATTCAACTGAAATTCCTTCCTCTAATTCAATCTCAACCTCTTCAAAATCTTGATCGTCAATAGAATTTAAAAGTCGCTTATTTCTATACTGCTGAAGAATGTAATTAATTACTACTTTTTTCAACCAACCTTCAAAGGCTCCTTTAAATTCGTATTGTTGAATTTTTTCAAAAATTAATAAAAACGCTTCTTGCAAATTATCTTGAGCTTCAGCATAATTGCGCGAATATTTCAAGCATAACGAGAACATTTTTGGAGCAAATTGTCTGTATAACTGTCCTTGTGCTTTTCTATCGTTTTTTTTACAATCATGTATGAGTTGCTCTAAAATCAATTCTGTTTTATTAGTGATTAACTACTGCATCATATTCTGCATATTGATCAACCCCTTGCGCATTGGTTCCTGTCCAAAACTTAAAGTGATACGTTCCTAAAGCAGCAGGTTTAAATTTTAAAGGAACGGTATACGTTGTTTGACTTGGTGGGCAACTTGTTCCTCCATTCTCTTTTAAAGCAATAATCGCAACTGTCCTGGTCAAGCCATCTCTTACGTAATAAAAATCAAAAAAACTGTGACACACTGTTGGACGAACGTAACTAAGTGGAATTTCGGTAATACTATCTTTGGCAAATTTAGTAGCCATAGTAACTTGACTTACAGGTAATGTCTCAAGCGTATTTGTAGGACCATCATCATGGGGACTACATGAAAAAGTTAAAAAACTAACTGCTAAAATTAAAAAAATTGGTTTCATGGTATTATGTTTTATTTAGTAGATGATAAAAACACGAAAAGGTTGCGTTAAAAATAAAAAAAAATCACGCTCAAGGCGTGATTTAATTTTTAAGCGTTATTTTCTTTAATTAATGCTTTAATTTTAAGTTCTAATTCGTCGGCTAATTCTGGATTATCTTTAATTAATGCTTTCACAGCATCACGCCCTTGACCCAATTTAGTTTCTCCATAACTGAACCAAGAACCTGCTTTTTTGATTACTTCAAATTCAACAGCTAAATCTAAAATTTCTCCTGTTTTGGAAACTCCTTCGCCATACATAATATCGAATTCGGCGGTTTTAAATGGTGGAGCTACTTTATTTTTAACAACCTTTACTTTGGTTCTGTTTCCAATTACGTTTTCACCATCTTTAATTTGCGAAGAACGACGGATGTCTAAACGAACCGACGCATAGAATTTCAAGGCATTTCCTCCCGTTGTTGTTTCAGGATTTCCAAACATCACGCCAATTTTCTCTCTCAACTGATTGATAAAGAAAACGGTGCAATGCGTTTTACTAATAGTTCCGGTTAATTTTCTTAAAGCTTGTGACATCAATCGAGCATGTAATCCCATTTTAGAATCACCCATTTCGCCTTCAATTTCACTCTTTGGAGTTAAGGCAGCAACAGAGTCAATAACTACAATATCAATGGCTCCAGAACGAATTAAGTTTTCGGCAATTTCCAATGCTTGCTCTCCATTATCGGGCTGGGAAATGATTAGGTTTTCAATATCAACGCCCAATTTCTCGGCATAATTTCTATCAAACGCATGTTCTGCATCAATAAATGCTGCAATACCTCCCGCTTTTTGCGCTTCGGCAATGGCATGAAGTGTTAAAGTAGTTTTACCAGAAGATTCTGGGCCGTAAATTTCTATTATTCTCCCTTTTGGATATCCGTTTACTCCCAAAGCTAAATCTAAACCTAACGATCCCGATGAAATAGTTTCTACTTCTTCAACGGCTTTATCGCCCATCTTCATTACGGTTCCTTTACCGTAGGTTTTGTCTAATTTATCAAGCGTAAGTTGTAACGCTTTCAATTTGGCATCTTTTTCTGAACTCATATTTTCTAAATTTTTGGCTTTTAAGTGGTAAAATTAATTAAAATATTAATGTAAAAACATATTATCAAAATGAGTTTTAAACAATTGTAACCAAAATATATTTCTTACTTTAGCCAACAATTTTTTAATAGTCATGGAAAAGCTGATATCCTATCCAATTTCTATCGTTTATTACTTGTGTTTCGGATTGTGTTTGGTGATTTTTCATCCCATTCAGTGGATGTGTTTCAATGTATTTGGATATCATGCTCATAAAAAAAGTGTTGATTATTTGAATTTCTTTTTAGTACGATGTACTAATCTTCTTGGAACAACTTATACTTTTAAAAATAGAGTTATAATTCCCGAAAATGTACCTATAATTTTTGTGGCAAATCATCAAAGTCTGTACGATATTATTGGTATAATTTGGTATTTGAGAAAACATCACGCCAAGTTTGTAAGCAAAAAAGAGCTCGGAAAAGGGATTCCGAGTGTGTCGTATAATTTACGTCACGGAGGATCGATTTTAATAGATAGAAAAGATCCAAAGCAAGCAATTCCGCTCATAAAAGGATTGTCAGAATATATTGAAAAGCACCATCGTTCTGCGGTAATTTTTCCGGAAGGGACAAGAAGTAAAAATGGAAAACCAAAAGAATTCGCACAAAGTGGCTTGAAAATTCTTTGTAAATATGCGCCTTCTGCTTATGTTGTTCCGATTTCAATAAATAATTCATGGAAAATGGTTAAATTTGGTGCTTTTCCGATGGGCTTGGGAAATAAATTAGAATTTACGATACACCAACCTATGGCTCTACAAGATTTTTCATTTGAAGGACTAATGGAAAAAACCGAAAAAGCTGTAGTTGAATCGTTATATTAATAACTTTGATTTGCATAAAAAATCAACAAAATAAAATAAATGTCTATAAAAAACATGCGTCTAGAAGTGATGCAATTTCTAGAAAACAAGGTTGACGGATTCGTTGATCAATTTTTAATTCCAGTAGAAAAAATATGGCAGCCATCTGATTTTTTGCCAGATGCTCAAAGCGAAACTTTCTTTGAGGAGGTGAAAGAATTACAAGAAATTGCTAAAGATTTACCATACGATTTTTGGGTAGCCATGGTTGGTGATACCATTACCGAAGAAGCTCTTCCTACCTATGAATCTTGGTTAATGGAAGTAGAAGGAGTTGATAATGAGGGAAGAAATGGCTGGTCAAAATGGGTGCGCCAATGGACTGGAGAAGAAAATCGTCACGGGGATTTATTGAATAAATATCTATATTTATCGGGTAGAATAAATATGCGTGAAGTTGAAATTACAACGCAACATTTAATCAACGATGGCTTTGATATTGGGACAGGAAAAGACCCATATAAAAACTTTATTTATACTAGTTTTCAGGAGCTTGCAACCTATGTTTCTCACAACAGAGTATCCCAAATTGCAAAACAGTACGGCGACACCAAACTATCAAAAGCTTGTAAAATGATTGCTGGAGACGAAATGCGCCATCATCATGCGTATTCAGAATTTATTAATCAAATTTTTAAAGTGGATCCATCCGAAATGATGTTAGCGTTTCAATATATGATGAAACAAAAAATCACAATGCCAGCTCATTTCTTGAGAGAATCAGGACAATCCATAAGTACCGCTTTTAATCAATTTTCTGATTCCGCACAAAAATTGGGTGTGTACACGGCTAATGATTATGTAGAAATTATGCAGAAATTATTAGACAAATGGAGTATTGACAAAATATCTGGTTTATCTGACGAAGCTGAAAAAGCAAGAGATTATTTAATGAAATTGCCTGCAAGAATGGCTAAAATTTCAGAACGATTAGTTTTGCCAGAAGAAGATTATATTTTCAAATGGGTACAACCCGCTGTTGTACGATAAACAATTTTAAATTCCAATAGTAAAATTCCAAATCCCAATATTAATTTTGAGTTTGGAATTTTTTTATAATAGCACCATGAAATTAATAGACGATACCATTCTTTTTGTAAAACAAAAACTTGAAAATGCTGAATCTGGTCACGACTGGTTTCATATTGAACGAGTATATAAAAATGCCTTGTTAATTGCAGAGGGAGAAGATTGTGATATTACAGTAGTAAAATTAGGGGCTCTTCTACATGATATTGCAGACAGTAAATTTCATGATGGTGATGAAGCTGTTGGTCCTAAGGTAGCTAGAGAATTTTTAGAATCTCAAAACGCTTCTGAAGAAATCATCACACACGTTGTACATATCATTGAAAACATTTCATTTAAAGGCGGAAATTTTGAGAAGAAATTTACTTCCAAAGAATTAGAAGTAGTTCAAGATGCCGATAGATTGGATGCGATTGGAGCAATTGGAATTGCACGAACTTTTAATTATGGTGGGTTTAAAAACAGACCTATTTATAATCCAAATATCGCGCCACAAACCAATATGACAAAAGAAGAATACAAAAAAAGTGAGGCGCCAACCTTAAACCATTTTTATGAAAAATTGCTGTTATTGAAGGATAAGATGAATACCAAAACTGGAAGAAAAATCGCAGAAAAACGGCATAAATTTATGGAGCTCTTCTTATCGCAATTTTATGCAGAATGGGAAGGAGAACGTTAATTTAATAACCGTTCTTAAATTTTATTTTGTTCTAAATACTCAATAATCACAGGTGAAGCATGGGTAAAACTCGGAAATTGTTCCACCATACTTACAGCTCGTTTCTTATTCAATTTATACGTCAAGTCGAATTCTGTTGTGAATAAAATCGCTGATAAAAAAGGGTTGTTTATAAACTCTAATAATCTATGGCAGGCATTGTCAATCGAATGAATTTCAATAATTTCTTCCTTTTGAAATTTGAATTTTAATTCCAAATCCAAAATTTTTCCTTCCAATATTGGACGAACATAAATGTTCATTAATTCGGTATTTCCAATGGTTTTAGCTAATGTTAGTTTAGCAAATGTTCCATCTTCTAAACTAGATTTAACTGTAGCATAAAACTCTGAAAAGGTTTCTTTAAAAGGCATTTGATTAAATTTAATAGCCACAGATTCAAAGATTATAGTAATCTATCTACGAATCTGTGGCTAATTATTTTTATAAATTAGCGAAGAAATCATTCCCTTTATCATCGGTGATAATGAATGCCGGAAAATCTTTAACGGTTATTTTACGAACGGCTTCCATTCCGAGTTCCTCAAAATCAACCACTTCAACTTTTAGAATATTATCTTGAGCTAAAATCGCCGCTGGTCCTCCAATGGAACCGAGATAGAATCCTCCATAAGTTTTACAAGCTTCCATCACTTCTTTGGTTCTATTTCCTTTCGCTAGCATAATCATACTGCCGCCTGCTTTTTGAAACTCTTCTACATATACATCCATTCGTCCTGCAGTTGTTGGACCAAAGCTACCCGAAGGCATTCCATTAGGTGTTTTTGCCGGTCCTGCATAATACACGGGATGGTTTTTAAAGTACTCTGGCATAGGTTTTCCTGAATCCAACAATTCTTTAATTTTAGCATGCGCAATGTCTCTCGCTACAATTAAAGTTCCGTTTAATTTCAATCGGGTTTTGATTGGATATTTAGTTAATTCAGCTAGGATTTCATTCATGGAACGATTTAAATCTACCTCGACCGCTGGTTCCAAATGTGGTGGAACTGCTGGTAAAAATTGCTGCGGATTTACTTCCAATTGTTCTAAGAAAATACCATCTTTTGTTATTTTCCCTTTAATATTTCTATCTGCAGAACACGAAACTCCCAATCCAACCGGACAAGAAGCAGCATGACGAGGCAAACGAATAACGCGTACATCGTGCGCAAAATATTTCCCGCCAAATTGTGCACCAATAGCACTTTCTTGACAATATAAAAGGACTTTTTGTTCCCATTCTAAATCACGAAAGGCTTGACCAGCCATGTTTCCTGAAGTAGGCAAATTGTCAAAATATCCTGCCGATGCTTTTTTGACTGCGGCTAAATTAGCCTCGGCAGAAGTTCCTCCAATAACCAAGGCTAAATGGTAAGGCGGACAAGCAGAGGTTCCTAAATCTTTAATTTTTTCACGAACAAATTCCTCCATGGATTTGTCGTTCAACAACGATTTTGTTTTTTGATACAAGAACGTTTTATTGGCAGAACCACCACCTTTTGTTAAAAACAAAAACTCATAAGAAGTTCCTTTTTTGGCATAAATATCAATTTGCGCGGGAAGATTGGAACCTGAATTTTTTTCCTCAAACATTGAAATCGGAACAATTTGCGAGTATCGAAGATTCTTGTTTTGAAAGGTGTTGAAAATTCCTTTAGATAACCATTCCGCATCATCGACTCCCGTGAAAACGCTTTCTCCTTTTTTGGCCATTACTATGGCTGTTCCAGTATCTTGACAAGAAGGCAACTGTCCTTCTACTGCTACCGATGCATTTTGCAATAAATTATAAGCTACAAATCTATCGTTGTCGGTTGCTTCGGGATCGTTTAAAATATTTTGCAATTTTTGTAAATGAGCGGTTCGCAACATAAACGACACATCGCTCATAGCTTCTTGCGCCAACAATTCTAAACCTTTGGGATCAACAGTTAGAATTTCTCTATCTCCAAAGCGTTCTACTTTAACAAAATCTGAAGTTAATTTCTTGTATTGCGTATCGTCTTTTAAAATTGGATACGGATCTTGATATATAAAGTCCATTATAAATAATTTTGAAGCGTAAAGTTACGGAAAGTGGTTGGATTTGGGAATTAATAATTTGCTAAATTGATGTCGATAAATTTATAACCGTTTAAAGAAATGAAACTGCAAATAATGATACAGTTAAAGATTCTTATATTTGAAAAATAAATCTATTAAAAGTAAATGCTCGATTTTAAAACCTCATTACTCTTAAAAATAATTTCTTCTGTATTTTTTCTTTTTTCTGGAATAGTATGGAAGAAACTATTGAGCAATGGAAATAGAAATTATCATTACATATTCTACAGGGTTATTGCGACATTATTTTTCTTTTTGTTGCTTCAATATTATTTTCGATATCATAAAATTGAAAATTTTAACACCATTATTTCTGCAAATAATTATAAAGATTGGGTTGTTTGTATTTCTATTTGTTTTTTTAGTTTTTGGGGACTCTATTTCTACACAGAAGCTTTGCAAAAAGGGAGATTAAGTTTTATTGCTCCCTTAAACGGAATTTCGACTTTATTTACAATTATAACCTCTGTGTTGATTTTCAACGAATCATTAAGCACCTCTAAATATATAGCATTATTATTAGTATTAATAGGTCTGTTTCTCCATCAAAAAGATAAATTAGTGAATTTTAATCTTTCCAAAGAAGTACTATTGACTTTATTATTTAATATTATTTGGGGAATATCCTTTGTGCTCTATTTAATTCCAATTAAAAAGTTTGGTGTACTTAATTTTAGTGTGATACTCGAGTTGTGTGTATTTGTTTCTTGTGTTGGATTGCTTGTTTTTAAAGAAAGAAAAATAGTCCCTCCTAAACCAAAGAACAAAGAACTATTGTTTTGCTCACTTATGGGTTTTCTTGTCGCGGGGGGAAGTTTGTTAGGTAATTTCACTTTAACTCAATTTCCTGTTAGTTTGAATATTCTTATTGGTTTATTATTTGAACTAATTATTCTTATGGTCGGTCTTTATTTTTTTAGAGAAAAATTAAAGACTAAAGACTGGTTTTTAATTGGTCTTATCACTTTTGCTGGATTTTTATTGTTGTTTTAAGCAATAGCTATAGTTATAGACATTGCATCAAATAAAAAACATATATTTGTTTAACCATTTTAGTAGTAATATATTGAAATCCTCTTTATGAGAAATCAACATTTCCCTTTTAATTCCTTTAGTCTTTTGGAACTAAAAAGCCAATTGGAGGTTAAATTATGTTTTCCAATAAATAGCAAACCCGATTGCAGAAAATTAAGCGAAGTCCTTTTGGAAGAAGGTTACGGGAGTGTTTCGGAAACTACAATGTATCGATTATTTGTAAATTATTCGGGAATTATACCATATAAAAATACTTTAGAGATTTTAGTTAAATACCTTCGTTTTTCTTCTTGGGAAAATTTCTTTGAAGCGGTTGAAAATTCAAGTCCAGATAACCAAACGATTATAAATAAGCAAGATATTAACAAAATGGGGCTATTATACCAATGTATTGCACTAGAATCTGACAAACCTTTACATGCTTACTTTGAAAGTCTTTGTGACAAAGGCTATGAACACCAGTTTCGAGTGGGTCTCGATGTTTTTGATAGTTTACAACAAGTAAAAAATCCAAAACGATTTTTTAGTACATTCATCAAAAATGATTTTGTAAAGCAATATGTCTTGGAATATCTTTTTGATCCTGCTTTCAGAATTAAGGATTTAGATTATGCCTATAGTTTATATCCAAACAATTTGAAACCCAATTTTACTGTGGATGATTTGCAAGATTATGTTTTTTCTCAATCCATATTATTTCGCTACTACTATCTTAAAGGAGAGTTAAACAAAGCCATGTCTATTGGCAAAAAAATCTATGGCTCTAATCCTTTTGAAAATGACATAATAGAGGCACTTTTTATCTACCCCAAAATTCGGTATAAAGCATATAAAATTTGGTTTTTAGAAATGAATGGTAGTACTAAAGACAACATGGAAGACTATGTCATAGAATTATTAGATTATGCTAAAATTACTTATACCTCTCTTGATGCGTTGTGCAGAAAAGCTGTATTTCAGAGCATAGCTGAAGTTTTCTGCCATTCAAAAATTAATAACAAATACCATCAATTACTAAAAGATATTTTCAAAAACGAGTTTGACTTACTACCCGAAAAGCTTTTTGAAAAATCTATTAAAAACGCCCTTCCTTATTTTGAAGCCAATGGCTTACTGCACTTTAGACCTTTGAAACAAAGTTGAACTAAGTTGCACTTTTTTAAAATTTGAATTAGCTTTTCATTTGTAAAATAAATATTTTAAACAAATGAATCTATTAGGTAGTCATTCAACAGAAATTATTTCAATACTTGAAAATAATTTAATTAAGTCTGAAGAAGGATTACACAAACAATATCAATTGTTGGAAGTTTATGGTGCTAACGATGTTGATCCTAAAACGGGTTTTATTTCAAAACAATTTTTAAATCCAGAAATTAGTGCGCTCAAACAAGTTCAAGCAGCTAAACACTTGGCTATTGATTTACCTGTTTTTTTAACTAATGAATCAGCCAAATCAAATGTTATGATTTGCGCAATGGATCCTTTAAGTGAGCACAAAAAAAGGGATAAAATTGGATTATGGAACCCTTTCAGTATCCTAAGAAATCCAGTAAATCATAAGGGAAGCGATGCTGCTAATCATTCTTTTTTTACGCCTTTAAAGAATGAGTTCAATTTGTACATCACAGATATTTACAAATTATACTTTATGTATGAAGGCAAAAAAAGCAATAAAATTAGTGCCTACACAAAAATAAATGTTCATAAAGCGATTTTAGAACTAGAAATCAAAATCATTAAACCCGAATTTATTATAACGTTAGGCAATTCGGCAAAAGACGCTCTTCTGAATGTTTTTAACAATAATGAATCGCACTTAATCTCAAGGGATGTAGAAGGAGTTGAGGTATATGAATCAGTAAATCTAGAATTTAAAATTATTTGTCTTCCGCATATTTCAAGGTTAGCTAGTGCTAATAAAAACAAACTGTTAGAAGGTAAAAATATTGAAGGAAAATATATAAATGAAAAATTAGCTCGTTTTGTAATAACCATTTTAAACAAACAATTAACCAAATAAATTTAAACATTATGAAAAAAATCTTTTATTTTATTATCCTACTTATTGTTTCAAATTCTTCATTTGGACAAATATTAAAAAAGTATTCTGGACCTTTTCAATTGGAAAATATTGTTGATCAAAATGCAGTAGCTACTTACTCTTATAATGACGATACAGCTTCTTATAAACGAGTGAAAAACGGTCTTTTTTCATTAGTATTTAAAGGCACTGGTAATTATCATTTTTTGGGAAATGCTACCGTAACAGGTAATTATAAGAATAATTTAAAAACCGGCAAATGGGAAATAAAACTTGACTATAATAATCTCAATATTGGAGACCTTTATGTTTCTGGAACAAAAATGTTAGTTTGTTATTATAAAAATGGAGAACTAAATGGTGCGTTTTTATATACTTCAAATCTTACTACCAGAACCAAAATATATGATTACAAATTGCGAAAATATGTATACAGTAAACCTTCATTACCAGAAACAAAAAAAATAGTGGCTACTTTTGATAAAGGAGTTGTAGTTGGAAATTATAACTATAATTTTAATGATCAGGTTCATAAGTCTATTTATAGTATTGTTGCATCATTAGATTCAGATAGTATATTACAAGATAAATATATCGAGACTGGAGATGGGAACGAACACATTGTAGAATATAAAAATGGGTTTCGAATTAGAAATATAGATAAAAACCTACAAACCGGTGAAGTAAAAATAGAAATAAATGAAGAATTTACCAAAGAAGACTTGAAGTTTTCGGAGTATTTAAAAGCTAAAGTAACCACTCCTGATTTAGAAGAATCATCATACAATATACATTATTTTAATGGTATTGGAAATGGCTATGAAAGGCTGAATGAAGTTATTGGTATAAATAGCGATTTGTTTTCTTTCCTAAATATAGGAGGTGATTTAACTATGGAACAAATTAAAGATAGAGGTTTATTGGCTTTTCAAGAACGGACTTTTTCTCATTAACAAAAGTTTGAATAGTTTTTATAATTCATGATTTTATACATAAAAGTTAACTCCAGTAAAAAAGATGTAAATTAAACTTTGGAAAAATATAATTAAATCGATTATCTACTTTAGGATAAAACAGGCAAACAACAAACTAAAAAAAATTAAATATTTAAACGCGGAAGCCTAAAAGCGTAATGAGTAGGCCTAAATTAATAAATAAACACAATGAAAGTAAAAATTATTCTATCCTCAATGCTAATGATTATTGGATTAAACACCTATGCACAAAAACCAACTAATCAAAAGAAGTCTGGAGAAAAAGCAACCAAGTCAGATGGTAATGCTACTAGTTATGGCAATAGCTCTAACACACAAGAAAATCCAAAAGTTGCAACAGGCAATCCCAAAGACGCCTTCTTAGACCCATCTAAAAAATCACAAAAAGACCCGAAAAGAAAAGCAAAACACAAAAAATAAAACCCAGTTAGTAAGTTACTTTTTCGAGCAGCAACCTTCGGGTTGCTGTTTGTTATTAAATACCATGCCCTCTAATACTTTAAATCTATTTACAAAGATTTATAAACCGCAATCATTCGATTTTTAAAATTCAAATCAAATCGATCGGGTTTAATTTGTTTAAAGACTTCAATAGCTCTCTCTTTCCTTTCGTTCCTAACTAATGAAAAAGCATAATACACTTTAAGTTGGTTGTAATTAAGCTCTGCCCAATAACCCAAAATATCCGATCTTTCGTTTGTTTTCTCTTCAAATAACGTAATTATAGTCTCATATTTTTCTGCAATAAATAAATAATTACAGATCATAAAAATATTACTTACTCTATGACCCGAGTCATTATGATTAATGTAATTTGAATTTACAATTTTATTTAACAAGGCGTCTTGTAAATCAAACTCATTGTGATAAACATTATAATATAATTGCACCCCAAACCATCGCATTTGCAATATATTATTTAAAGCAGCAGTCTCCACGATAAAATAGGTAATAGTGCTATAATGAGCGTCAAACTGATTCCATTCCTTTTTTTCGCCATAATAAGTACATAGTATTAAATGATAAAATAACAAAGCTGCATTATCGTTGGCTTTATAATAACAGTATCTTTCTAAAAGAGGGAGATAATACGCTCTTTCAGGAACTACAACCCATTCTACAAAATAATTGAAAGTATAAGATAAGTTAGCATAATGTTGAATTGCAATTTTAGACAACCAATCGTGTTTATGGCACAATATTGACAAAAGATGTACGGTGTTATAAATAGCATATTTATAATTTTCCTGATATTCAAATAGTAATTTTATTTCAAATAATCTTTCAAAGAACGCTTCATCTTTTTGTTGCACTTTGAATAACATAATTTGACGAAAGGTTTCAAACAATGCAATTGATTTTGGATACTCATTTAAGCGGGTAACTAGTTCATCAAATGAAATAGGATGTTCCATGATTTCGAATAACAACGCCTTCTGATACAACTCATTTTGGTCTAAATAACTAGTCACTAAATCTTTCCAGCTGGCATATCCAACATAGATGGAACAGGTGTCAAGAGTAAATATTGATGGCGAAGAAGCGCTCTTTTTAATTCCAAACAATCGCGCTAAAGTATCTACCGACAATCGCAGATTATTTGCTTCTTGAATAGCATCCTCCAAAAGTTTACAATCATTAGAATTAACAATAGGTTTAGAAAACTTGTTTGTTATCAGTTCTCTTAAATAGTCTAGATGCTCCTCTTTGGGTTCTTGAAGTAATCGTGCCATTGCACGAAAATAGCAACAATTAATGAATTAAAGCCCTCTCTCTTTTATTTGCCTTTATTTGCTTTAAGGAATGGATTTGTTTTTGGAATATTTTTGAAACCTAAAAGAGACCAGAAACTTCAAACGGGGTGAAACCGAAAAACCAAAAGAGTAGGAAAACTAAAAACCAAAACTAATGAAAAAAATATTTACAATTGCGCTTTTAGCGTTATCAATTCACACTTTTTCTCAAAAAAAACATCCTAAAGTTGTAAGTGAAACAACTACTAAAAAGAATTTTTTAGACAAAAAAACGCATCCCAATAGTGATATAGTTGATTTTAAATTTGCTGATGGAATTTCTTGTCACATGGTCAAAAAAGATGGTAATTGGTTTAATTACAATATAAGAGGAGAAAAAAAAGAAAAACAATTTGACTCAAAAGAAGCGGGACTTCAAAAAATTTGGAGCGATGCAGTTAAAACCGAAGCTGTAGGTGGAGCAATAGCAGGAACAATGATAAAAAATAAAAAGATTTATGTAGATGAAAATGGACATAAGTATTATATTAAAAAAGGAAAAAGAATTTATGTTCAATAATAGTGAATTAATAGTAATCCTCTATTACTAAAAATATCCCATATAAATTACTTTAACATAAACTAAAAATTAAAAAATTATAAAATGTACAATGAACAAATTGAAAATCTAATTAACCTAGCTTTAGCAGATGGTGAATTAACCGAAAAAGAAAAACAAATTCTTTTTAAAAAAGCTGAAACTGCAGGTATAGATCTCGATGAATTTGAAATGGTTCTTGATGCAAAGTTGTTTGAAAAACAACAAAGTATGAAGAAACAAGAAGCGACAACGATATCAAATCCTGCAGCACCTAAATCTGATAAATTTGGTGATATAAAAAAATGTCCTTCTTGTGGTTCAATTGTTCAATCTTTCACAGGTAAATGCTCCGATTGTAATTATGAATTTAGAGATCTGGAAAGTGATGTTACAATCAATAAGCTGTTTGAAGCACTGCTTGAAGCTGATTCTATTCAAATGGATGCATTTAAAGAATCTAACATGAATAGAGATTTAGCAAAAAACAAAGGAGATGGATTAATGGGAGGTATGCTTTCCCACACATCAAGTACTAGGGCTCAATTAAATGAAAAGCACAGAGAAGATGATCATATTAAAAGACATGCAGAAAAAATTCTTTCAAGAAAAACTCAGATAATTTCAAATTTTCCAGTTCCAAATTCAAAAGAATCTTTACTTGAATTTTTTACATTAGGTATTTCTAAAGCAAAAATCATTAAAAAAGGGATATTTGGATCTTATAGTGATTCTGAAAAAGAACACAATATTTTAGCTCCTATATGGAAGGCTAAATGTGAACAAGTCCTTATGAAAGCAAGATTTGCATTAAAGGAAGACAAATCAACAATATTAGAAATAGAAAATCTTTTTAATCAATTAAACGAAAAAAAATAATTATGGAAAAAGTTAAACAACATTTAATTATGCTAGGAATACCAGCAATACTATGGATTACTGCATTTGCTTTGGATCCAATTATTCACAATAAAAAAGTATCAGGAATGATATTTTGCCCTTTGTTTTTAGGATATGCAATTTTTGCGAATATTATTGCAAAAAAACAAGACCAAAAATCACCTTTGAGAATATATGGTTTACTTGGTCTATTCTTTTTTTTAATTACACTTTCATTAACATTTAAATAATGGGATTATTCGGAAATAAATCAGAAGGCGGATTAATGGATGTTATCCGATGTGATGAACAAGAATATTTAGTTTGGAAGTGGCGTCCCTCTGGAGAAGCTAACGCAACAAAAAAGGAAAATGCCATTCGCTACGGAAGTAGTTTGAGAGTAAAAGATGGCGAATTGGCCGTTTTTGTTTATCAACAAAAAGACGGATCACTACAGGATTTTATTATCGGTCCTTATGATCAAACAATAAAAACAGATAACTTTCCTGTACTTTCGAGTATTGTTGGAGCTGCTTTTGGAGGTTCATCTCCTTTTCAGGCAGAAATATATTTTATGAACTTATCAGGAAATGTTCAGATTAAGTTTGGCATTCCCTTTTTTGACGTCTTCGATCCAAGATTTTCAGATTTTTCGGTTCCTGTAGCGGCAAGAGGTACTATAACATTTAATTTGACCGATTATAAAGCTTTTATAAAACTTAATCGTTTAATTAATTTTGAGCTAGATGATTTTAAAAAGCAAATTAAAGATGCAGTAACAAAATATGTGAAAGGCGTTATTACAAATATTCCATCAGATAAAGGAATACCTGTCTTGCAAATGGAGCGAAAACTTTTAGAAATAAATGAATTAATTGCTGCCTATTTAAAACCAAGACTTGAAACAGATTTTGGTGTCAATATGAAAGGGTTAGATATTGCTGCCATTGAAATTGATAAAGAGAGTGATGGCTTTTTTGAATTAAGGAGAGTAACTGCTGATTTAACTACAAAAGCAACTGAAGCTCAAAATAATGTCAACATCAAGAACATGGAGGATTTGCAAGGTATTAATGCTTTGAATATGGAAGAAACTTTACGTGTTCAAAGAGAAGAAGCGCAAAGAGCACAAAAACTCCAAACCGAAACTAATTTTATGGGGGCACATGCTTTAAACCAACAAACAGAAGTGCTAAAAACAGGAGCAGAAAGTTTAGGAAGCATGGGTAATATGAACTTAGGGGGTGGCGGAATGAACCCTGCTGGTATGATGACAGGTATGATGATGGGAGGAGCAATGGGAAATCAAATGGCGGGCATGATGAATACTATGGGACAAAATATGAATCAGCAACAGAATACTCCACCACCACCGCCAATTATTTCTTATAGTGTTTCGGTCAATGGACAAACTGCAGGTCCTTTTAATTTCCAACAATTACAACAAATGGTTCAAAACGGTCAACTTTCTCAAAACACACATGTTTGGAAACAAGGCATGGCTAATTGGGAAATTGCCGGGAATATTCAAGAACTTTCTAGTTTATTTGGTTCTGTTCCTCCACCACCACCAGGACTATAACTATAAGATTTAACAGATGAATGATGATAGTTTTTTTTCAATAAACAGATTAGTAGAATTTGGCATGGGTATAGCTGTTGCTGAACAAATGGTTAAAACCATGAATAGTGCCATGACAAATATGCATGTCCCTGGCTCTATGAACCCAATGCAAACGGCAGTGCCTCAATTTTATTATGCTATTGTGGAAGGTAATCAAGCAGGACCTTTTTCTGAACAAGAATTATCCCGACTAATAGCAGAAAAAAAAATTGGTAAAGAAACTTATATTTGGAAACCTGGTTTGACAAAATGGGAAATTGCTGAAAACTTTCCTGAAATCTTAAAATTGGTTGCATTAACGCCGCCTATTTTTACTCAAAAATAATAAGGTTATGAAAATTAATTTTATCAAAATAATAATTGCAATAGGCATTAGCATGCTACTTGCTTATGGATTTTACTGTTTTAAAGAAACTAATGGCAAATTAATTTTATGTATAGGGAGTTTTATATTTCTTGCAATTACATTGATTTTTACTATTGGAATAAATTTTCAGTTCCCAAGAACAACAACAAATGTAAGATCTATATCTTCATTGTTCTTCGTTATTGCATTTTTAATAAATTTACTATTTTCTTTTATAACATTCTCAATTCCTATTTATGTTATAATTGTAGGCTTAGCAATATTAACACATGCTTTAATTGTATATTCCGTAAGTAGAGCATAAAAATAATCTAAAATAATATCATATTATTCTTCGTCTTAATTTGCATAGCATTGTCAAGTGCATGTTTAAAAAAAAAGTTTCAATAATATTAATTTTAGTTTCTATTACTTTAGAAGCACAAACTTGTTGGAAAAAAACTGTAACGAACGATAATGTTTACATACTTCAAGAAAAATATGACGCCATAAATGACACCATGTGCGTTATTGTTTACAAAGACGACAGTCTAAACTGTGAGTCATTAAAAAAAATAAAAGCAATGAAACCTATTTTACAAGATGGATTTATTAGCAAACTTATCGCCAAAGGATATCGTGTTGAGATATACAGAAAAACGGAAATATTCAACTAACATTATGAAAGCATTATAACAAAATAAGAATTTCAATTATTTTGAAAATAAAATTCTGTGAGAAATTATATCAATTATAAAATGGTTAACAACCTCGATTTTATCGACTCTCTTGTTTTTAAGGCATTAATTATACTTGTTAGTAAAAAAAAGAAATTCGTTCATAAAACTTATACAATTGATACTCACTGAAAAATATAATCCATTCAAATAAATAAATTAGTTAAGTTAAAAAGGAAGCCGAGGGGCATCCTTTTTTAATTTCAATAAAAACCCTAATTAACCTCCAAAAAAGTCAGGTCCTCTTCTACTATCATCCAAAAAAATATTAAACAAGTCCTAACTGTAATTGCCCTTGTCTTTAGCACTTCCATCAAAGTCTATTTTTGTAACTACATTGTCCGTTTGCCTACTTATATGGTTCATTTGTTAACTCGTATTGTCCATTTCTGTATTTGCAATCACTTTTTAAAAAAAAGTAATTTCAATTTCAAAAAAAGTGAGGTTCAAACAAGCTTTTCAATGTCATTTTGGTTACTTTCAAATTCCTTTTAAAAAAAAGCAATGTCCATTTGCATTTTTCAAAGTCCATTTGCATTTTTCAAAGTCTGGACCAGTATATACAAGGGTTTTAAAATCGTATTTTTATAAAATCTACTTTAAATTTGGCTCACTAAAGCACTTGTAATTCGTAATACTAAAAAAAAAATAGTACTACTAAATTTATTTTAGAACTCTGATTCAAAAATTGGGTTTAAGCAATACAATAGTATATATAGAAGAAAATAAATATTTTTTATTAGAATATTTACTGCTTTTAAAAAAAGTAAATTAAAAAATAATACAAGAAATTTTTACTAAATTTTAATCAAAAATTTGGGATTTACTACTTTCTCGACTTTACATTGAATCTAATGATTTATCTATTCAACCAGGAAGTTGGATTGGCAGAAGTAGTATTTTGAGAAATCAAGAATTTTAGTATCGTTTTCCCTTCTGAATTGGTTCTGATTTTACCGATGCTTTGTTTAGTCGATACTTTATCACCTACGTTAACGCTTACGGAACTTAAATTTTGATAAATGGTAAAATAATCTCCATGTTGAATAAACACCATTTTATTTAAAGGCGAAGTCAATACTACTTTGGTAACTTCGCCTCCAAATACCGCTCTTGCATTGGCTCCTGCTTCGGTAGTAATTTCTATACCACTGTTGTGAATAATCAACGTTTTATATACGGGATGGGGTTGATCACCATATCCTAGCGTAATTACTCCTTTTTCTACCGGCCAAGGCAATCTTCCTTTGTTGGCTTTGAAATTATTGGATATTAATTGTCCCTCGGGCGTTAACACAATTTTGGTCGATTCCTCTATTCGCTTTGTTTCGGCAACTGTTGTCGTTTTTGGGTTGGCTTTTACTTTGGCTGCTGCCGCTTTTCTATTGGCTTCTGCAATCGCATCACGAATTATTTTCTGAATTTGAGCATCTATTTTTTTGGTCTCTTGCTGTTTTTTCTTGATTTCAGCTGCAATTTGCTTTTTGTCTTTCTTTAAACTATTAGCAATTCGTTCTTGTTCTTGTTTTTCTTTTTCAAGATCAGCACGTTGTTTCTCTTGTTCTGCCAGTAATTTTTCTTTTTCTGTTTTCTGTCCGCTCAATTTTAAATTATAATCGGCTAATTTTTCAGATTTATCTTTAATCTCCTCGCCCTGCATTCTCCTGTAACTAGAATATTGCTTCATATACTGCAAACGCTTGTATGCTTGTAAAAAACTTTCTGACGACAATAAAAACATCACTCTACTTTGTTGCGAGCGACTTTTGTAGGATTTGACAATCATTTCGGCATAATCTTCTTTAAGAATAGCCAAATCTTTCTTCAACTTATTTATTTGAACCTGATTAATATACATGTCATTACTCAGCAATTTTGTTTGTTTTGACGTAGTGTTAATCAGTTTTTCTTTCAATCCGATTTTTTCCTTTTGAAGCGACAATAATTTCACAACCGATTTTTCTTTCCCTCTAACTTCATCCAGCATTTTTTGTTTTTCTTGAATTTCTTGCTGAATTTTAGCTTTCCGTTGCTCCAATTCTTCTTGCGTATGTTGACTCCATGCCCATGAAGTGAACATTATTAAAAGCAATGTGATGAATCTTTTTTGCATAATCTTTATATCTTATCAATGAAAATTCTTTCATACCCCTCTGGTACACTGTAAGGGAAGGTAAGTTCTTCGTTGAAGGAAACATTTTTATATTCAATATCGATGGTTGTTTTACTCTCTTTTTGTCGCGCATCAATTGCCAAAGATAATGGTAAAATCATTTCATTATATTTTTTATAATCGGGGTAAACTACTTGCAAGGTTCTATCAAAATTCGCCTGATTAATCTCCTGTTTTTTTACTAAAAAATTACTACTTTCAAAGAAAAAAGTTTTGTCAGTATTTCCGTCTGGATTGCATTGCAATTTGTATAACTTTTCCATAATAGAAACGACATAATTTCCTTTATGTAAATCATCAATTGCTTTGCCAATCAGCATGTTTTGAACTTTTTGAAAATCCAAATCAGTTCCAAGCCACTGACTTAATGCGACATAATCGCCTTCGAAATATTTATTTCCTATTTTCTCATAGTATTGCACAGACGATGGGGTAATCAATGCTTTTGCCATCGTAATTCCCAAAACGCGAATACTAACCAAAATCTTTTCGTTTTTTTTTATTCTAATTTCAGCTTGAACATTTTGCGACTGTTTATCATCCTGATATTTCGCACTTGCCTTGATGCTTAAAGTAGAGAAATCAGTTTTATTACTGTAGTGATTGCTTATAATTTTATCAGCCGACAGCGTTTTGCTTGCCGTTCCTTCGGCCAAAAAAGCTTTAGGTTTACAAGAAGCAACCAAAATCAATATAAAAAGTGTACAATATTTTTTCATGTAGCGTTTCTAAAGACGAAGCATTTATAAATTATTTCTTTTGTTTTTGAATAAGCGCATTGGCTTTAGTAAAATACAACTCTTTCTTTTTCATATCTCCCAAACCATTGTAGGCTTCTCCCAATTGCAGATTGAAATTGATTTCTAAAACCTTATTATCTATAACAAAATCAACTCCAGACTCTAGAATATCTTTAGCTTTTTTATAATTTTTTAACTGATTATTAGCCAATCCATTATAGTAATACAATTCGGGTTGCGATGGAAACAGTTGCATTTGTTCGTCGGATGCTTTGGCTAATCTATCAAATTGCAGGTTCTCAGTATAGGCTTGCATCAATAACAAAATGGTTTCCATATCTTCATTGGTGCTTTTTAAATGCATTTCATAATACTTGATTGCTTTTGCCCATTCTTTCTTGCCTTGATAAAACTTTCCAATTTCTTTGGCAACTTTTACTTCTTTATCATCATTAAAATAGCCAATTGCGCGATCTAAATCTTTTTCATACTGCGGATTATTTTTAGTGAAAATCAAAAATTCATTTAGTATTCTATGTTTGATTTTTCGGTCGATTTTGTCGCTTGCCAAAACAATATTCATGGCTTTTACCGCTTTTTCTCCGTCGTTATTATTTAAATGAAATTTAAACAAACTCACTTGAGCCCAATCAGACGAAGGAATTTCTTTTTCTAACTGTTTTGCAATTTCTAATGCTTTTTCTTCCTGATTGCTTTGAGAATACAAATAAATTAAAGCCACATAATTGGATTCCTCTTTCGGATTTTTCTTAATTTGATCTATTAAATTGGTTTTTTCCGATCCTTGATATTTGACATCCGAAAGGATTTGTGCTTTATATAATTCTCTTTTATCCGACTTACCAATGGTTTGATTGAGTTCATTAATCAAATTTAAAGCTTTATCAAATTGTTGCGTATTCATGTATAATGAAACCAAATCTTCTTTGTAATCTACTTTAAACTCGGTTAACTTTTGAACCACTATAATTGCTTGATTGTAATCGTGGGTTTCATAACATACGTCATACATACCTGCCCATGCCCAACGATTTTTAGGTTCTATTTTGGTTACCTTTTCAAAATTATCATAAGCCTCTTTATATTTTTTTAATGCCAAATAATTCTTTCCTAATTCAAAATAAACCACTGCGTTATCGGATTGAAGTGCTTCACATTTTTCGAGTGACTCAATAGCTTTATCATAATTTTCGATTCCTTTTTCTTTCAACGATTCGTAGAAAGAGGTTTCAAATTTATTTTCTGCCAATGCCAACGTGTCTTTCGGTTCGGCTTGAGCTAAAAGAGCCATAGGAACGAAAAACATTCCAAAAAGAAAACGATATAAAACTATTTTTTTCATCTAATTTTATTCTAAAACCGAATAATCTCCAATGCTAATACTTGTAAAATCACCATCAAAACTAGCATGATTTCCAATCATTGCATTATCCAAATTAGCGTTTTTAATATGCGAATGCGTTTGTATCAAACTATTTTTAATAGTACTATTTTGGACATGGCATCCATCACCAAGAGATACATTTGGCCCAACTGTAGCATTAATTAATACAACATCCTTTCCAATATAACAAGGCGGAATGATATTCGCATTTTCTTGTTTGACATCGTAATCAATCAAATGAATGCCGTCGTTATGCAAGAAGTTCAACATTCTATTATTGGTGTCGACTGTGACGTCTTTGTTTCCACAATCCATCCATTCGTCTACTTTTCCAGGAACAAATTTCATTCCTTTCGCCATCATCTGTTTGATACCATCGTTAATTTGATATTCGCCACCATGAATAATGTTGTTATCCAAAACCGATTGTAATTCATTCTTTAAAACGGCAACATCTTTAAAATAGTATATGCCAATCACAGCAAGGTCTGAAACAAATTCTTTTG
The DNA here is from genome assembly GCA_964610785.1 of uncultured Flavobacterium sp. Lineage (GTDB taxonomy): Bacteria > Bacteroidota > Bacteroidia > Flavobacteriales > Flavobacteriaceae > Flavobacterium. The sequence continues at coordinate 31,827 of CAZSZH010000024.1, forward strand.
GCTTTTCTACCAGTTCGATTATTTCATTGTTTTCGTTTAAATTGATTACTCCAAAAGCTTCGGGTTGATCTACTTGTTTCACCCAAATTACACTGTCGGCGGTTTTATCCAAATCAAAATCGGCGCGAATCAAGGTGTCAGCATAAGCAATAACTGCTGGTCCGGTCAAAGAATCTTTGGCACACATAATCGCATGACCCGTTCCTAAAGCTTCGTTTTGATAATATATGGTTCCTCGAGCTCCCAATTTTTGAGCGATGGCAATGAGTTCTTCTTCTACTTTTTTACCAAAACTCTCGTGAATGATAAAAGCAACTTCATCAATACTTTGATTCAATACTCCTGCAATGTCTTCTACTAATCGGTGTACGATTGGCTTTCCTGCAATGGGAATTAATGGTTTTGGAATCGTTAAGGTGTGTGGGCGAAGGCGAGAACCACGTCCTGCCATGGGTACTATTATTTTCATACTTTTTGTTTTTTACCACTAAGGCACAAAGTTTTCACAAAGTGCACGAAGTTTTATTGTTTCTAGCAAAGACGCTATGGCGCAAAGCTTATTTATTAATTTAATGTTTATATCAACTAGCTTCTAAATAATATATATTATTTTATGCCCGTACTACCAAATCCGCCTTCTCCTCTTGAAGTTTGTGATAATTCTTGTACTTCCATCCACTCGGCGCGTTCGTGTTTTGCGATGATTAGTTGGGCAATACGTTCTCCATTTTCAATTACAAAATCTTCATGGGATAAATTTACTAAAATTACTCCAATTTCACCACGATAATCGGCATCAACCGTTCCAGGCGAATTGAGCACCGTAATTCCTTTTTTAGCAGCCAATCCGCTTCTTGGGCGAACTTGTGCTTCGTAACCTATGGGTAATTCTATAAAAAGTCCCGTTTTTACAATCGTTCGTTCTAACGATTTTAAAGTAATTGGTTCAGAGATATTAGCCCGCAAATCCATTCCTGCCGAAGCAATGGTTTCGTAATTAGGTAAATCGTGTTGCGATTTATTGATAATTTTGATGGTCATTATTTTGCTTTTCTTTTAATGATTCGTAACAAAGTTTCTTTCTCACTGTAGTAAATGAAATATAAAAACACAATTAATAATAATGCTTTTATAAAATAATTTTCTCTGATGGCTGGAATATAAAATGAAATTGCAGAAAACAGTATAGTGAGCCCAAGATAACTAAATATCTTATTCATGTCATACGGAATTGGGTAGCTTTTTTGTCCCATTTTATACGAAATTACCATCATAGTTCCGTAGGCCGCAATGGTAGCAATTGCCGATCCATAGTAACTCATAGTTGGAATTAATAAATAATTTAAAATAAGAGTCACAGCTGCTCCAATTAAAGAGATGTAGGCGCCAATTTTAGTTTTATCAATCAACTTGTACCAAACGGATAAATTGGTATAAATTCCTAAAAAGAAATTCGCTAAAACAATTAGCGGAACTACTTTTATAGCATCCCAATAATCAGAATTGGGAACTAATGGTCTCTTTAGTAAATCTATAAAAACGATAACAAAAAGACAAATGAATGAACCAAAAATCACAAAATATTTAGTGATGTTAGCATACGTTTGTTGTGCATTTTCATTGCTGGCATGACTAAAGAAAAAAGGTTCAATACCAAGCGTGTAAGCAGTTCTAAATAACACCATAAACATTCCAATTTTATAGCACGCCGAATACGCTCCGATATCCGACATAGGAACATGCATCCAATCTAAAAGAATTTTATCAAAGTGTTCGTTAATGGCAAAGGCGATTCCAGCAATTAAAATCGGAATGCCGTAGACCATCATTTTCTTCCATAAAACACCATCAAATTTCCAAGAAATATTAAAATAATTGGGTGACAAAACAAGTAATGTAAATAAACTTGCCACCAAATTAGAAACAAAAATATAGCCAATTTGAAAGTTTTCGAAATATAGGGTGCTCAAAAATCCGTTTGGATGATGCGCAACAATTTTAGGAAGTAAAGCCAAAAAGAAAACATTCAGTAAAAGATTTATGGTAACATTTGCCATCTTGATAGTAGCATAACGCATAGGTCTTTTCTCGGCTCTCAACTTTGAAAAAGGAATAATTGCCAAAGCATCGAGTGTTAATATTAAGATGGTATAGGTTATGTATTCTACATTGATATTTGACCAAGATGCCAATGAATTTCTAAACAACAGCGATAGTATTAAAAAAACTAACGAAGACCAAAATAAGGAAATAGTAGTAGTTGAAATAACTTTTTTTTTGTCTTCCTCGGAGTTATAGAATCGGAAAAAAGCAGTTTCCATTCCGTAAGATAACACCACATTAAAAAAAACAAGATACGCGAATATAACAGATACCTCGCCCATCTGACTTTTATCTTTTAAAAACTTAACAAATAATGGATTTAGAATAAAGCTAATTATCCTTGGGAAAACTGTTGCCAGTCCATAGATAAGTGTTTGTTTAAAAAGATTTTTATATAAACTCAAGTGGATTGTATTTAATGTGAAACAAAAATAGGTATTATATTGATGTAATAAAAAAAGAGCCAACAAATGTTGACTCTTCTGTATGTTATTTCAGATTAAATTATCCTTTCAACGCCTCTGCACCACCAACAATTTCAAGGATTTCGTTAGTAATAGCAGCCTGACGTGCTTTGTTGTAGGTTAACTTCAATTGATCTCTTAATTCTGTTGCATTATCCGTTGCTTTGTGCATTGCCGTCATACGAGCACCATGTTCTGATGCAAATGAATCTCTGATCGCTTTATACAACTGTGTTTTTAATGACTTTGGAATTAAAGTCAAAACAATTTCTTCTTTTGACGGCTCAAAAATATAATCACCTGAAGAAACTGGTGTATCAGATTTTACGGGAGCTAATGGCAAAAATTGTTCCGATTGAACTATTTGCGTTGCTGCATTTTTAAATTGATTATACACCAATTCTATTTTATCATACTCACCAGAAGTAAACTTATCGGTTAATATTTGAGCAATTTCTGCAACATTATCAAAGGTTAAATCATCAAAAACTTCACTTTTGTTTCCAATAACTTTATTAGTTTTTCCTAATGCGTCATTTCCTTTTTTACCAATAGCAAAAATATCTACTTGTTTGCCCCAGTAAGAATCGGCAATGGTTTTCGCTTGTTTGATAACATTAGTATTAAAAGCACCACACAATCCTCGATTTGAGGTTATGGCAACAATTAAAACTTTGTTTACTTCACGTTGAGCGGTAAAACTTCCCCCTATCTCACCATCAAGTGTTGCGCTTAAACTTTGTAATAATTCCGTTAACTTTTCGGCATAAGGACGCATAGCTGTAATCGCATCTTGTGCTTTCTTCAACTTTGCTGCAGAAACCATCTTCATCGCAGAAGTAATCTGCATCGTCGACGAAACGGAAGTAATTCTATTACGGATTTCCTTTAAGTTTGCCATATTGAATTTGAAAATTAGTTAATTTGAAAATTTGAAAATAGGCGAACTATTTTTCATT
>CAZSZH010000025.1:0-35137 GCA_964610785.1 uncultured Flavobacterium sp.
TTTCCGTTTTGATGTAAGTAATTAAAAATATGAAAGAAAACATCTTGTGTTCCGGTTTTTCCTGATAAAAATTGTACATCGTCAATAATTAGAACATCTATCAATTGATAAAAGTGAATAAAATCATTACGATTGTTCTTCTTTACAGAATCGATATATTGTTGTGTGAAAACTTCCGCAGAAATATATAATACCGTTTTTTCTGGATATTTGTCTTTAATTTCAACTCCAATGGAATGGGCTAAATGCGTTTTTCCTAAACCAACTCCACCAAAAATAAGTAATGGATTAAATGAAGTTCCACCAGGCTTATTAGCTACTGCCATACCAGCAGAACGCGCTAGTCTATTAGAATCTCCTTCTAGGAAGTTATCAAAACTGTAATTTGGATTTAGTTGAGACTCAATTTTTAAATTTCTAATTCCAGGAATCACAAACGGATTTTTAAGTTCAGGATTTAGATTTTTAAAAGGAGCATCAACGTCTTGAGATTTTATTGGACTGCGATGTGCCGATGGCAATTGTTCTGTAAATGGTTGTTTATTACCATAAGTGTTTTCCATCTTAATTTTATACAGTAACTTTGCATTTTTACCTAGTTCTTTAGTTAGGGCAACTTTGAGTAATTTTACATAATGTTCTTCTAGCCATTCGTAGAAAAATTTACTAGGAACTTGAATATAAAGTGCGTTGTCGGATAGTTCAACTGACTTGATTGGTTCGAACCAAGTTTTATAAGCTTGCTCTTGAATATTGTCTTTTATAAAAGACAGACAGTTTTCCCATACCGTTTGCGCAGTTTTGTTCATATTCTTGTTAAAATTACTAATTTATTTTAAAGATTCTCTTACAAAAAAAAGAGATTTTTTTCATTATTTTTGGGTTAACAAATATGTGAACAATTTTAATTAAAAAAAAATAATATAGTATTGTTTTTTTTAAAATATTGTTGTAACTAAACAAAATCTAATAGATAAAAAGCAAAAAAAATAGATGAACGGACACAATGTGCAAATAAGAGTTAGATATAGTGAAACTGACCAAATGGGAGTGGTTTATCATGGTAGTTATGTTCCCTATTTTGAAATTGGAAGAGTCGAATGGTTAAGAAATAAAGGGGTTTCGTACAAAAAACTTGAAGAAAGTGGTTTTGCATTACCGATTGTTTCGATGCACATAAATTATAAAAAACCAGCTCGTTATGATGACGTATTAATTATAAATACCCGATTAATAAACTATACAGGAGTAAAGATTGAATTTGATTGCGAAATTCGTAATGAAAGTGAAGAGTTATTAACAACTGCACATTTTATATTGGTTTTTGTAGACCTAAATAATGGAAAACCAATTGTGCCACCACAAGATATTATAGATATTTTGAACGAGTCAGTTTAATCTTTTAATTTTACTTCAATTCCAAATAAATTAGTAAAAGTATTGAATACATTTTCGGCATTTTTTTTGCGTGTGGAAATTTCAATCTCGCAATTCAATTCCATTTTTTGAGTGATGATTTCTAGATTTTTTTCTTTGATGACTCGCATTACTTTGTTCATGTTTTTGTAGTCAAACGAAATCACATAATGTATATTAATAGTTCGTTCTTCAATTTCTGACACTTCTAATGCCATTTGAGCCGCAGTTCTATATGCACTAATTAAACCTCCAACGCCTAATTTAATACCTCCAAAGAAGCGAACCACCACGATTAATATATTAGTAAGGCCAAATGAGAGAATTTGTCCATAAATTGGTGTACCAGCGGTATTACTTGGTTCTCCATCATCATTGGTTCTAAATTGAATTCTGTCAGTTCCAATTTGAAAAGCATAACAAAAATGAACCGCACCATAATGTTGTTTACGTAAATAATCTAAATGATTTTTGATTTCTTCTTCGGTTCTTACCGGAAAAGCGTAACCATAAAATTTACTATTTTTTTCTTTGAATAGAATTTCTTCTGAAGGTGTCGCAATTGTTTTGTAGGTATCGTTCAAATCTTATAAAGGCAAATATTTTTGATTGAATAAATCGACTACATCTTCGTGACCTACTTGTAAATTCCAAACATGAATTCCAATACTTGCTGCTGCATCGGTATTGACTTTTTTATCATCTACAAATAAGGTTCGTTTTGGTGATAAATCATGTTTATTTACGATATAACTATAAATACTTGCATCTGGTTTTCGCATCCCCATTTCATAAGAATAATAAACCTTTTCAAAGCATTGGTAAAAATCACTAAAAAATGAAACCCCTACATTGTGTTCAAATTTGCTAATGTGAATTTCATCAGTGTTGGTCAATAAAAATAAACGATATTTACCAGAAAGCATCTGTAAAAATTCCAATCGATATAATGGAAATTCACCGATAATAGTATTCCATGCTTCTCTAATTTCTTCAATACTTGCGTCTGGAATGAATTTATGAAAACATGTGATAAACTCTAATTCAGAAACTTTTCCTTTCTCAAACAAATCGTTCATTTCCACGAGTTCTTCATTTGGACCGGGTAATCCTAATTTTTTAAAAGCTTGTACTTGAGCTTCTTTTTCTAAATTGATAAAAATATCACCGAAATCAAAAATTATAGTATCAATCATGGTTGAAAAATATTAAAAGTTCATCGTCTTGAATTGGTCGTTTTGTGATGTAATTACATAAAATGTTTGGCGCTTTTATACCATCTTTTAAGTGGCAATTTCCAATAAAAACACGTGCTTCGTCCCAAATTCCTTCATCAATAAATGTTTGCAATGTTTGTCTACCTCCTTCAATAATCACCGATTGAATAGTGCTTTCAAATAAATATTTTGTGATTTCTGAAGCTACATTCCGATTGAAATCAATAGTGTCTTTTGAAATTGAAATAGTTTTTGCTTGAGAATCAAAGATATGATTTTCTTTTAAAATTCTGTTGTTTTGATCTAAAACTATTCGAATGGGATTATTTCCAGTCCAATCACGAGTGGTTAACGACGGATTATCATCTATTACAGTATTGGTTCCTACCAAAATAGCTTGTTCCTCACTTCGCCATTTATGAACTAATTGTCTTGAAATTTCGTTGGTAATCCAAATGGGTTCTTTTTTTTCTTTTGAAAGGGGCGCAATAAACCCATCTTGACTTTCTGCCCATTTCAAGATAACATAAGGACGTTTTTTGTTATGAAAAGTAAAAAAACGTTTATTCAACGCGTTACATTCCTGTTCAAGAATTCCGACTTTTACAGCTATTCCAGCCTCCACTAATTTTTTTATCCCATTTCCAGAAACTTGCGCAAAAGGATCTGTAGTTCCAATGACCACATTAGGAATAGTATTGGCAATGATTAAATCACAGCATGGAGGAGTTTTTCCAAAATGACTACATGGTTCTAAACTAACGTATATTGTCGATTTAGAAAGCAATGATTTGTCTTTTACAGAATGAATAGCATTAACTTCGGCATGTGGTTCGCCCGATTTTTTGTGCCAGCCTTCACCAATAATTTCATTTTGATATACCACAACACTTCCAACTAAAGGATTAGGGTAAGTAGTTCCCAATCCATTTTTTGCTAACTCAAGGCAGCGTTTAATATACTTTTCTTCTGTCGATTTCATTTTTTGCCATGGGTCGTCAGAAACGCCTTTAAAATTTAAGTTTTATTTTTGTTTGTTATGAGCGTTTCATGTAACTTCACCTCACAAAAATAAGTTTTTTTGAGTTTATAAGTTTATAAGTTTAGTTTTTATGTTTATACGAGAAATCCAAAAACGGGATAACAAGCAGATTGCCAAAGTAATCCGCAAAGTTTTTATAGAAGATAATTACCCAAAAACAGGAACTGCTTTTGCCGATTCGCAATTGGATTTTATGTTTGAGACCTATAATAAACCAAAAGCGATTTATTTTGTAGTGGAAGATGATGGAAAAATCTTTGGTGGAGCAGGGGTTAACCAACTCGATAATGCTGATTCTTCTATTTGTGAATTGCAAAAAATGTACTTCTTGCAGGAGGCACGAGGAAAGGGAATTGGCTTTCAAATGATTCAAAAATGTTTAGAAAAAGCTAAGGAGTTTGGTTACGAAAAATGTTATTTAGAAACACTACCTGAAATGCTAAATGCTCAAAAATTGTATTTAAAAGTAGGCTTTGAGTATATTTGTGCTCCGCTTGGGGGTACAGGTCATAGTAGTTGCCCTGTTTGGATGATAAAAGAATTGTAAATGCTAGTAAAAAGTTATAAAGCTAAATTTCTACAAGAGCTTTCTTTGTTGTATGATGAAATGGAAATTGAGAGTTTCTTTTATAATGTTTTAGAAAGTTTTCACAATCTAAAACGCATTGATTTGGCTTTGAATCCAGACATGGAAATAGAAGCTATTCAATTGCCTCGATGGGAAACCGTGTTGAACGAATTAAAGAAACAAAAACCGATACAATATATATTGGGTGAAACCGAATTTTACGGGTTACCATTTTTAGTAAATAAAAACACTTTAATTCCAAGGCCAGAAACAGAAGAGTTAGTAGAATGGATTGTGATCGAAAGTAAAAAGTCGATAGTCGAAAAGTTGAAAATTTTAGATATTGGAACAGGAAGTGGTTGTATTGCAATTTCTTTAGCTAAAAATCTTCCAAATGCAGCGGTTTTCGCTATTGATGTTTCCGGAGAAGCGCTGATAATTGCTAAAAAAAATGCGGAAGTCAATGAGGCTGTAATTAACTTCATTGCTACAGATATTCTATCAATTGACAATTTAAATCAACTTACATCTCAAAATTCACAGCTCACAACTACATTCGACATCATCGTTTCCAATCCGCCTTATGTCCGTAACTTAGAAAAAACGGAAATCAAGCCTAATGTTTTAGAATACGAACCGCATCTGGCATTATTTGTTGAAGATAATGATGCGTTACTTTTTTATAGAAAAATTGCCCAATTAGCAAATAAAAGTCTTTCTGAAAACGGAAAATTATATTTTGAAATCAATCAATATCTAGGAAAAGAAACCATTGCATTACTTGAAGGAATGGGATTCAAGAATATAGTTTTGAAGAAAGACATTTATGGAAATGATCGAATGATCTCATGCAAAATATAAGCAATTCAAAATTCAATATTCCAGGTTGAATATTCCAAGTCTAAAATGTTGAATATTCAATTTTGAATAACTAATAGTGAAACGCTATTCGTATCGCAATGCCTCAATAGGATCTAATTTAGAAGCTTTAATAGCAGGATATAAGCCCGAAACTAATGCTACTATAAAACTAGTAATCACTGCTGCAATGATCGCTCCCCACGGAATTACAAAACCAAAGTCCATTACTGATGCCATTAAAAAGCCTACTAAAATTCCGAAGATAATTCCGACGAAACCGCCAATTTGTCCAATAAGCAAGGTTTCCATAAAAAATTGCCATGCAATAGTACCGCGTTTTGCTCCTAGTGATTTTCGAACGCCAATTTCTCGGGTTCTTTCGGTAACAGAAACAATCATAATATTCATTAAAGCAATAGACGAACCAAGAATAGTAATGATTCCAATAATCCATGCAGATAGACTTAAAACTCCGGTCATTTCCGCAATTCTATTCACTAAATCATCACTTCTAGAAATGCCAAAATTGCTCTCTTCTACTGGATTTAATTTTCTAATTTGACGCATAGTCACTGTAGCATTATCTACTGCTTGTTCAAGAAACTCTTTTTTATCCACCATAGTGCTGATGGTATAATTTATTTTGGGTGCCGAAAATAAGGAACGTGCTACTTGAATCGGAATTAATACTCTCAAATCTTGGTTGTTCCCGAAGGTAGATCCTTTTTCTTTAAGTACGCCAATTACTTTGAATTTGGCGCCACGAATCGAAATGATTTTGTCAATTGGATTGACGTCTTTTAATAATCCTTTAGAAGCAAAATCGCTACCCAAAACACAAGAATAAGTATTGTTGATAATATCAAAACTATTGAAATTTCTTCCTTGTACGACCTCAAATCCGCCGTTGGATGTAAAATATTCATCAACACCCAAAACCGCAATTTCAGGGTCGGTTTTTTTATCCTCGTATTTTACTTCTGCAGCAGTAGTTGCTGTAAAAGAAAGAGAGGTATGAGTAAATGGATAATTGTATTTTTCTTTATACTCTTTTGCTTCAGGATAAGATATTATAGGATTTATTTTTTCAACTTCGCCGCCTCCTTGATTTCTGGTTTTAAATTCATATTGGTTGATGCTAAAAGTATTAGAACCCATGGAAGCAAATTTGGAATTCAATGTGTTCTCAATGGCTGCTACTACGGTTAGAATCCCAACCAAGGCTGTAATTCCAATAGCAATAATAACAATAGTAAGAATCGTACGCAGTAATTGTGCACGAATTGAACCCAAGGCAATCTTTATATTCTCTCTGAAAACTGCATTCATAATTCCAATTTGACACGAAATTACGGTTTTTGTTACAAGTTTGTGGTATAAGAATTATAAAATATTTTAAAAAGTATGATATTTGCCGAATGAATAGTAAATATTTGATATCTGATATTAAATATTTAAAACCCAAAATCTAAAATCCAATATTTTAAAATGGCATCTAAACCAAGTATTCCTAAAGGTACCCGTGATTTTTCACCAGTTGAGGTTTCTAAACGTAACCACATTATCTCTATAATGAGAACTCATTTTGAAAACTATGGTTATCAACCAATAGAGACTCCTAGTTTTGAAAATTCGGATACCTTGATGGGAAAATATGGGGAAGAAGGCGATCGATTGATTTTTAAGATTTTGAATTCTGGGGATTATTTGGAAAAAGTTTCCGCCGAAGCGCTACAATCTTTAAATCACAAACAGCTAACTGGAAAAATCTCCGAAAAAGCCCTTCGTTACGATTTAACGGTACCCTTTGCTCGTTATGTCGTGCAACACCAAAGCGAAATTGAGTTTCCATTCAAGCGATACCAAATTCAACCCGTTTGGCGTGCCGATAGACCACAGAAAGGACGTTTTAGAGAGTTTTATCAATGTGATGCCGATGTGGTGGGCTCAACTTCGTTGTGGCAAGAAGTGGAGTTGGTGCAATTGTATGACTCTATTTTTGCAGCACTAGGTTTGCATGGCGTTACCATTAAAATTAATAATCGTAAAATATTATCTGGAATTGCGGAAGTGATTGGTGCATCGGATAAATTGATTGACTTTACGGTTGCTTTGGATAAACTCGACAAAATAGGAGAAGAAGGAGTTAAAAAGGAAATGCTGGAAAAAGGAATTTCGGAAGTAGCATTGGTTAAAGTACAACCTTTATTCAATTTCACGGGAACAATACAAGAGAAAATTGAGAAATTGTCTGCATTACTCTCCTCATCAGAAGAGGGAATGAAAGGCATTGACGAGTTGCGTTTTATATGTGATAATGTGACTAAATTAGGGCTACAAAAAGCCTTTTTAGAGTTGGATGTGACGTTAGCTCGTGGCTTGAATTATTATACAGGTGCAATATTTGAAGTTGCGGCACCAGAAGGGGTGGCGATGGGTTCAATTGGAGGTGGCGGACGATATGACGATTTAACAGGCATCTTCGGATTGAAAAACATGAGTGGTGTTGGAATATCTTTCGGTTTAGACCGAATCTATCTGGTTTTGGAAGAATTGAACTTGTTTCCGCAAACGGTAACGACTTCCACTAAAGTACTATTTTTAAATTTTGGTGAAAGTCAAGCTTCTGAAACCATGCAAGTAATAAAAAAACTACGAGAGTTACCTATTAAAGCCGAGTTTTATCCCGATTTCGCTAAAATTGATAAACAGTTTAAGCATGCCGAAAGAAAAAAAATTCCTTATGTGGTAAAAGAAATTGCTAACGGATTGTTTACGTTAAAGAACATTGTTTCTGGCGAGCAAACACAAGTTAATTTTGATGAATTAGTGGCAAAATTAAAAATATAATTTACTCGTGAGGAGATTGTAATAAAAAAAGGTTTTAGATAATTTTCTAAAACCTTTTTATGTTTCTGTAGCGAGAGGGAGATTTGAACTCCCGACCTCAGGGTTATGAATCCTGCTTCAAATACTTGACAATCAAGTAGTTAAGTTAGTAAATTGTGATTTGTGTCACAAAAGTGTCACAATGAACTACGAATTCAAACGATTAAAATCCTTTCTTCAAGCCGATTCCAGAGTGGGAATTTCATTCTTTTTCAATGGAAAAAGATACAGGTATTACAACGCAAAAATTTTGAATCTTGATCTGCAACCAAATCAATGTGAGGATCCAGAAAAACAAATCAAATTGAATGAAATGTTAATTGCATTTCAAAGCATGTTGGAGAAAGGTTGGAGACCAACCGATGCAATCAAAAATGATGTTGAAGTAAAAATTGAAAATATATTACTTGAACATGCTGGACAACAAGCATTGAAACAAAAGCTGTCAGTAAAGTACAGTTCTTATTATGTACGCGATTTAAAAAAGGCGGCAAGCTGTATTGACAACTTTGTCAAGATCCAACAATACAGAAATCTTAAATTTTCTGAATTTGATATTTCCAAAGCAAGAGAATTGTTGCGATTCACAAGTGATTCTTCAAGAGTACAATTCAATTTCAAGATTGTTTACTCTGCGTTACTTGGTGAAATGTTTGAAGCCTATAAACTTCCGAATCCATTCAAATCAATCAAACTTAAGAAGAAAGAAGAAGTCCTTCACAAACCAATCAAGGATGTAAAATGTACATTAGAGGAAATTTCACAATACAATATAGATTTACATGTATGCTGTTTGATTACTTATGGTTGTTTATTGCGACCGCATGTTGAAATACGTAATTTGAAATGGGGAGATTTTGCAGATGATATGAGTTATATCAGTTTGTCAGGTTCAAGAAACAAGGGGAAGAAAAACAGAATTGTTCCGGTTCCTGCTTTTGTGAGAGAGTATCTAAATAGAGGGGAAGATGAAAACAACATCTTTTCAAAAAATCCTTATGCGTACAATGAAGATTATTTCAAAACACTTTGGTCAAGATATAAAAAGACTTCGAAGATTTTGAAGCAACACAATACACTTTATAGTTTCAGACATACAGGAGCGATTAAGGTGTATGAGAAAACAGGCGACTTGACAAAACTGCAGCAGGTAATGGGACACAGTACCTTGCAGGTTACACTTACGTATTTGAGAGGATTGGAAATAAAACAATTGTCAGTATCTGATATGCCAGAATTATGATGATGGAAACTGCATTTGAAATTTAAAGTTGATACTGTTAAACATGAAAGATTTAAATTTCACAACAAAAGCAACTGATTTTCAAAATATACAAAACAAGAAATGGGCAAATATTACTTTGCCCACTTTTTATTATTTGAATTTGATTTTGCTCGCAATTTGAAGATATTAATTATTTGAAGTTAATCTTTCACAAAACGTAATGGATAGGCAGAATATATTCCATAAATTCCGTATCCAGATGAAGTTCCGATTCCCCCTCGAGTTGTAGACGAACTTAAAGGCATTTGTGCAGTACAATTATCACCATACCAAAAAAGACTACCCCCTCCAAAATTTCCATTTTCAATAGACGCAGGTAAAAATTCAGCGTTATTTTTTCTTGATCCAGTTGGAATTGCGGTGAATCCACTTTCATTTGTTGCACAACTATTGTTTATTCCCCAATGAGAAGGGCCTGTTTCACTTAATTTACATCCAGCAACGCTTTGATTTCCCATACAATTTGTTAAACTACTCCATTCAGTGCTTGTAGGAAGATGCCATCCTTGAGGAGCAATTCCTCTTGGGTCTGTGACAGCAAACCAATTGTACAATTTGCCATAGGAAGAACCATAGGAAGAATCATTTTTATAATAACACCATGCTCCAGTAGTCAAATTTACCCATTGGATTGGGTCTTGCACTTGTGGAATAACATCGCCATTTCTGTATTTACTACAATTAAAATTTCTTGCAGTCCAAGTTTTATTGCATATTGTAATTGTTGGATAAACATTTCCATCAATATCAGTCATTGAACCATATGTTAAATTTGGATTTAATAATGGTTGTGGGACTGCATTAGTAGTAATACTAATTTCATTTCCATATGTGGTCTGTCCACCAAAACTTACATAAGCTCTAACATAATAAACTGTGTAAGGTTCCAAAGATACTCCTGTAACAGCAAGAAATGTATTAGATGTTGTTTGAGATGCTGATGCATTTATCGTTTTACTATCTGAAATTGTTGGGTTTTGTGATGTACTCCAACAAATTCCATAAGTATAACTCCATATTGCACTGTTAGATGAAAAACTTCCTCCACTATCAAAACTTGTTGATGTAATATTTGACGGATTTGTTGTTGTAACAGTTATGTTGTTACTATTATTTGAGTTTCCACTGCTTGCGTTTCCACCATTACTGCAACTGAATAAAAGTGATGTGAATGAAATAAGTAAAATGATTTTTTTCATGAACTTGAATAATTGATTTATATTAATACGTTCTTACTGCTTTAAAGTCGATACTCAAAGTAACAGGGATGTCACAAACTTGCGCACCACTTGAAAGACCTCGCATCATATAAATTGTACCCGAGTAGTTTCCTTTCAATGTTTGACCAATTACATTAAGGGGGAATGTTGATTGCTGTGTTGTGTTTGTCCCTAAATCTGTAATGTTTATTGGTAATTTATTTGCAATTGAAGAATTATAGGTGCCACTTGTTGTTTGAAAAGTATAATTGCCCCCAGTACCTGTGTAACCTGCACTTGTATAGAGTGAATCAAAATATGAACCTAAAAACATTATTTGCGCTTGATTTACTCCCATTAAAAGATTTGGCAAATAAATTCTACATTCCAAATTTTGTCCTGAAATGTAATTTGGCGCAGTAACATCATTAATTTTTAAAACAACCAAGTGCGTACCAGCTGCAGAAATTGCTTCACATTGATTGGTTGTCCACATTTGACTAGATGATCCTTCTGGAATTCCATTAGTTGTATTTCCTTTGATTTTGTGTACTTGACCATTGAATGTGATTGTGAATTCATAATCCATACTACTGTTCCATGAATTACCGTTGTTATTATTGCTGCTGCTCGCATTTCCACCATTACTACAACTGAATAAAAGTGATGTGAATGAAATAAGTAAAATGATTTTTTTCATGATTTTTAAAGTTTAATAAATTTTTGAGTTTTTGATTTGGTTTCGTTTGAGATTGTAATGAAATATATTCCGTTTTGCAATTCGGAAATATTTATGGAAGTGTTTTCAGAATTGGCTGTTCCATTTAATATTTTTTTTCCTGACAGATCCCAAATAATATATTCACTTGGTGCATCTTGAATGGGAAGGTCTATGTTAATTGCATTTTTTGTTGGATTTGGATAAATGTAAAATGATGTTTTTAATTGATTTTCAGTATTCAATGGTGAGTTTTTGACACATCGAATTGAATTTCCAAAACTTTTAATTCCATAATCATAGTTAAGTCTTAATATATTCACGCTTGAATTATTCAAAGTTTTTACCCATGCACAATCAGCTGCATATTCTGTTGCAGTCCACCAATTTGTAAAGTATCCAATATCAGAATTTATGGGAGTTGAATGTGGTAACATACCATCTGGAGTTGCATTAAATCCACTTGAATTATTTTGAAGTGTATTATTTCCGATTGCTCCTATATTTGAAGAACTAATCCAATTCAAATTTTGTGTTGGATTCTGTGATGCCAAAGCTTTTCCAATTTTGTTTCCAGATGAAGATCCATCATAATTGAATCCATTTGCAATCAAATAATTTTCCAAGGTGGTCCATTCACTATCCGAAGGAACATGCCAATTACATGGACAAATATTTCTATTATCTGCAGCTGCATACCAATTATAAAATTTTCCATTATTTGGGTAATTTGGAGAAATATTCCACGCTCCTACTGTAAGGTTTCCCCAAGTTCCAGTTGAATTATTATTGTTTATAGGCAGTACATCACCATTGCAGTATTTTGTAGATTTAAGATTTTCTGACATCCATTCTTGATTACCTATTATAACTGTATTATAATGATTACCATCTGCATCATTCACTCCTTGCCCAATAGTTTGAGAAATTAT
Source organism: uncultured Flavobacterium sp. (assembly GCA_964610785.1). Lineage (GTDB taxonomy): Bacteria > Bacteroidota > Bacteroidia > Flavobacteriales > Flavobacteriaceae > Flavobacterium. The sequence continues at coordinate 12,128 of CAZSZH010000025.1, forward strand.
TTCATGATATGAAAACAGTAATAAAACGAAAAGAATTTTTTTCATCTAATAACAATTTTTCAAGTATGCCTCTTACTTGGATACTACACAAAACAACAGCGTGAGACAATTGCCATTACTTGTACTTGAGGTGGTCGAATACCCGTGAAACAAAGTAAAGCAACGCTCACGCATGACGGTGAGCGTTTTACTTATACCTTCCTGTTTCACATCTGAAGTTTCGACCTTTCAAGTGCAGGATTATATAGCAAACGCTGTTATATCGATAAAATGTTTTCTTTCTTACGAAAGTGAATACAAATCTAACAAATTTTCACAGTGTTTGCATTTTTAATGTGATTATTATAAAGTGTAATTATTGCAGGAACCAGGCGTGTTTGGAATTTCTGTCATGTAATGCCTCTGAAACTCCAGTTGTAAAATCAAATGCATTTACACCTCTGTCCAGGAATTTATCCAAGTAGGAAGATTTGTTGGATCCTGTGAGTAGATTGTAAAATTTCCAAAGATTAATATCTCCGTTATCATTCTTGCAGAAACTTTCATCTTGGTAGTAATCTTTTGCAACTGCAGTTAAATGACCATCGTTAAGAAGTAACTCCGGCAGCAGTAACTTTTCTTTTTTAGGCAGGAAATTGTACAATCTTCCTTTTCCAATAAGTTGGGCAAATTGAGATTCGGTCAAGGAATAATTGGAAAGTTGCTCCATCGCATTCAAGTGTCTGTTCATGTTATAGGAACTGAATAATTGAAGTGTTTTGTCTTCCAAATCAATTGCAGACATTGCTTTGAGTTCTTCTTTGAAACCATCAGTTGATACACACAAATTACAGCACACCATATTTTGGAATCCAATAAAAATCTTGAATTTCTCATAAGTCTTTTTGTTATACAGATTTTCTGTATTGAGCGCTCTAACTCCGCCTACAGTCAAAGCAAGAGTATTGCCATTAATTGTTTCTGTAATAGATGGAATTCTGATTATAAAAGCTATACGTTCGTAGTATGTCGTTTTCTGATGTTCTTGCAGATCTTTTACAGGAACATGAATTGCATCGGGTGTTCTACCTTTTATTTGATGCGACACACGAATTTCTGGTTCCTCAATGATTTCATTTGGAAAAATACTCTTAATCGCATTTCTCACACTCTCGATAAACTCTTGATGTGAAAGAGTTGTTTCATTATCTTTCGTAAAAACAGGTACAATGCAACTGTTCTTTAAGAAGGACAAACTGACTTCTTCAGTGTTTGCTTCAACAAATGGTTTTTTGTTGGTATTGATACTGCTTTCTACAGTAAATGTTGGTTGAAATCCAATGATTTCGGCTGTGTGGGTTTGTAATTCCATAATAATAAAGTTTTTGATTTGTGAATAAATAAAAATGACCTACCACGCAGATAGGTCATTTGATTGAATTAGAGTAATCCCTCGTTTGACATGGAGAGGTATTCGTTTTCGGGTGTGACTATTAAATGATCCAGAAGATTGATGTCCATGTAGGACAATGCGGTTTTGAGTTTTTTTGTCAATGTGATATCTTGAGTAGATGCCTTGAGATTTGAACTCGGGTGATTATGAGCAATTATAACGGCAACAGCCATCAAATTGAGTGCAGTTGCAACAATGATTCGTATATCTACAATAGAGCCAGTTAGTCCTCCTGTAAAAGCATTTGAAGATCCAATCACAAGATTTGCTTGATTCAGATACAGAACCACAATTTGTTCTTGCAAACCAATTTTGTCCATGTCCATCATTCTCATTATAATTTCATGAGCCATTTTTACATCCGTAATTTTTGGTCGATTCTGCAGGGAAGAGTTGTATTTATATCCAACTGTGACCTCTCCCAAATTTGCAATATTCATCATACTGCTTGACCATTAAGACTTGCACGATAATCTCTTGCTTCTCCTTTAATGACTGCTGCTCTATTATTGAGATAAGTTGTAAACTTTCTCACATAAGGTTGGTTCTTGTGTAACTCATTTAATTCGTCAAAGGTTTTACAAGCATTAATCATTTCGATAATTTCATTGTCTTTGTAACCCTCACCATCTTTGCACCAATTTTTGATTTTTTTACCAACACTCTCATCAATTTTGAATGGAATACGTGAGTTGAAAAGCTGCGTTCTGTCTTTAGTGCAAGAGGCGTTGTTGTATATGTCCAATTCCATCACGATGGTATAATCATAATCAGTTCCTTCTCTAACTATTCCTTTTAATCCTGTCTTCTGTGGAACAGATTTACCGTTGTTTTCAGTTATCACATAATCTTGTTTGCTCCTAATAGTTGAAATGATATGACAACTTGAAGTAAGGATTTTTTGAACAAGGGTATTCATTTTTGGAGTTAATTTCGACCAATTTGTGAAACTATTTCCAGCCATATTTGCGTGAACATCAAGTATTCCACCATTACCTTCCCAGTTGTGAGAAAGACTATCAATGATAATTACATCCATACCTGCTTTCTCACAAACATCAATTGCTTCAATGTATCTTTCTGTAGAGTAAGGCGCTGTTAGATTGAGTACATTATACTCACCCAAGTGCGAATATAAATTTGCGCTACCGTTTTCAGAATCTATAATTGCAATTTTGTGCCAGTCTTGACAAATTCCATAAGCAAGTAAGAGTGATGAATACGATTTCCCTGATCCGGATACTCCCTGCAAAGCAATTCTGATCCTCGCTTGATTCCTGTTTGATTTTTTTAATTCCATTGTTGAAAAATTTAATTGTTAAACTGAATCAACAGGGGGATAGTGGTTAACTATGCAATCATCGGGGGTAGTTAGATAGGTACTTTTTGCACTCAAAAGCACATCAAAATACAAGTATAGTCATATAGTGTGATTCTTTCTCTTACAATACAGGAGGAAATGTTTGATGAAAAAAGTGAGGGGGTGGGGTGCTTCTTCAAGCGAGAATAAGCAATCATATTTCCGTATTGCAAAATGCTGAAAAGATTTGTCAGAGTTACTTGAAATTGTATATTACAGGAAACATCTCGTCATACACCGCTTTATTCTTATCTCTGGCAATTTTAGAATAATTTTGAATCAGTTTTTCTTTTTTTATTTCATCAACACCACCAATCATAATTGGATTTAACATGTATCTTCCTCTTTTGATATTTGTAATTATTTTTCTTTTTGACAGTTCTTTTATAGTTTCTTTTATATAATCTTTACTTGGTGGATCAATTTCCAAAGTATCACAAAAATCAAAATACTCTTGAATGACAAGATTATTCCAATTAATCTCAAGTGTATTTGAATTCACATGAAAACTTAATAAAAAAAGAAGAAGATTTTTAGTGTGACCATTCAAATGTACTAAAAAACATAGAGATTCAGTAGAAAGATTGATTGATTGAGAATTAAGTTTAATATCTTCATAAACTGGTAAAAAGATCCCATCTTTTGTTTTTGTTGTTTTTGAAATGAATTTTGCAGTGATCTTTTTTCTTGATACTTCATTGTCATAATCTTTAACAGCATGACTTTTTTGAAGTTGTTCATAAAATTTTTGAAAATTTTCAATCATGTACTTTGATGTTTTTCTGATTGGATTCATTGTGTTTTTATTTATATTTGCGATTATTTCTTCCTACTGTAAATGAATAAATTTTTACATACAGACAATCTTTTTTTGTCAACCAAAAATAACAAAATAATTCAATAAAAACAAGTGTTTTAGAGTTTTATAAGGGGGTTTTAAACCCCTTTTAAAATGCAAAAAAAAGAGACGATGACAAAAAAAAAGATTGAAAAGAAAACAATGCTTATAAAAGAAAATGTGATTTTTTATCATTCAGTTTCTTTTAAAAAAGATGGATATATTTCTTTGTTTAACGCACAACATCTTCATATTGAATTGAATTCTAAGCAAAGATGTTTTTTTGACTTTTTGTGTGAAAAAATGAATTATAAGAACGAGATCCTCATTGATGGAAATCTCTCTGATGAATTTATTTCTTTTTTGAAAAAAATCACAAGTGGAAAAGCCGGAATTTCAAAAAGATCAATGTTTGATTATATTGAAAAATTAATACAGCTTAGACTCATAATTCCATTCAAAAATACTGCGCTTTTGTATGTTGTAAATCCAAAATATGTATATAAAGGAACCCAAAAAGACAGGATTGAAATTTTGAACGATTTGTTGAAAAACCATTTGAAATATGAATTTGATATACAGTCGCTTTTGAATGTTCCGATATCTGAAATTGAAATTCCAGATATCCCACAAATAAAATTCAAAACATATGAAGATGGAACAATTGAAATATTGGAATGATCACAAAATTCTATATGAAAGAGTGGAAATTAATCCTCTCTTTTTTTTGTTTTGACTCCAAAATAAATCGTGCTTTTTGAATAAAAAACCTGCAGATTTTTGCTGTTTTGAAAAGTGTGGCACAAATTTTCTCTCGTAAGTACCGAAAACCTTGAAAAGTTGATCAAGTTTGTGGCACAAATGTGGCAGAAAAAGTGTCAAAAAAGGGTGTTTTTGATCGTTTTTTTGCATTTTTGAAGGAACTTTGAAAGTACCAAAAATGTTGTATATTTGAAAAATAAATCAGACACAAAATCGCTTTTATACTGTTCCAAGTATTTGATTTTCAATATTTTTTAGTGAATTCATACCAAAAAAAATCCTCACATTTCTGTGAAGATTTATGTAGCGAGAGGGAGATTTGAACTCCCGACCTCAGGGTTATGAATCCTGCGCTCTAACCGACTGAGCTACCTCGCCAAATGTCGATTTGTGTTTTTCAATGCGGGTGCAAATATAAGACTAATATAACATTGTCCAAATATAAGTGTGAAAAAAAATATTTTTTTTATAGGTACTTTATTAATAAAAAATATATATATTTCGCAAAAAAATAAATATGATTACAAAAGTACGCTACGAAATAGAGTTTCCTATAAATTCATCACCTCAATTGTTGTATCAATATATTTCAACTCCTTCTGGTTTACAAGAGTGGTTTGCTGATAATGTGAATTCTAGAGGTGAATTTTTTACTTTTGTATGGAATGATGGCGAGGAGAATGCTCGTTTAGCATCTAAAAAATCGGGCGAAAAAGTCAAATTTAAATGGATTGATGAAGACAATAAAGACACAGAATATTTTTTTGAGTTACGCATACTTGAAGACGAAATCACTAAAGATGTTTCTTTAATGGTTGTAGATTTTGCCGAAGAGGATGAAGTTGATGAATCTAAAAAATTATGGGAAAACCAAGTTTCAGATCTAAAACATGTCATAGGTTCTGTTTAGAAAATCATTTTTAAAAGTTATATTTGTCCCGTCTTATTCTAAAAATAAGACGGGACTTTTTTATGATTAATTACAACGGCGAAATCCTCTCTTCTGATTCAAATTTATCTAATTCTAATCGAGCATTCCTTTATGGAGATGGCGTTTTTGAAACCTTGAAAGTTGTAAATAATAAAGTGCTTTTTATAGAAGATCATTACTTTAGATTGATGGCTTCTATGCGAATTGTTAGAATGCAAATTCCAAACAATTTTACGCTGGAATATATGGAAGAGCAAATAGTAAACACAGCGAAAGCTTCTAATTGTTCTGATGCTGCTAGAGTACGATTTACCGTTTTTAGAAATGATGGGGGTTATTATCTTCCGGAAACTAGAGATGTTTCTTTTATGATTCAAGCTTCGCCAATAAGTGAAGTTAAATATTCTTTTCCTGATGCACCTTATGAAGTTGATTTGTATAAAGATTTTTTTATTACCAAACAGCTGTTGTCTACTATAAAAACTACCAATAAAATGATTAATGTTACGGGTAGTATCTTTGCCGACGAAAATGATTTGCAGAATTGTATTTTGCTCAATAATGAGAAGAATGTGGTTGAAGCTTTAAATGGTAATCTATTTATGCTTATGGGAGATAAACTCATAACGCCTACTATAGAAGATGGTTGTCTCAACGGAATTATGAGAAAACAAATTATTGGAATTGCTAAAAAGATAAAGACTATTGAAGTTCTTGAAGCGACGATTTCCCCTTTTGATTTGCAAAAAGCAGATGAATTATTTATCACCAATGTTATTGCTGGAATTCAACCTGTAACTAAATATCGTAAAAAAGAATATAAAACAGATTTATCTAGAGAATTATTAGATAGTTTAAATCTGTTAGTTTAAAATTGGGTTTTCAGGAGCATTGGACCAAATAACATATTCACCGCCAAGTTCCATAATTTTTTCTTTCCAAAATTGCGCTGATGATTTACTTAAAATGGTATCATTATAGTTGTTTACCGTCATGATCCATGTATTTTCTTTTAATTCGTCTGCCAATTGATTGGCGCTCCAGCCGGTATAGCCTAAAAAAAAGCGAATATTTTCTTTTTGTATTTTTCCTTCATTGATGAGACTTCTGGTTAATTCAAAATCACCACCCCAATAAATTCCATTTGAAATTTCAATACTTCCAGTTATTAATTTTGGAATTGTATGAATGAAATATAAATTATCCTGTTCTACAGGACCACCATTATAGATTTTAAAGGAAGCTTCAATATCTGGAATTAAATCATTAATCGTATACTCGAGTGGCTTATTTAAAATGAAACCTACAGAACCTTCATGATTATGATCTGCCAATAAAATAACCGATCTATTAAAAGATAAATCGCCTATTATAGAGGGTTCTGCAATTAGAAGTTTCCCTTTTTCGAGGTTTTCTGTAATCATTTTACGACTAAATTTTAATTAAATGTACAAATAAAAGTTTTAATACCAAATTTTATTACAAAAAAAAAACCATCCGACAATCGAATGGTTTTTATATCAAAAATAAACTAGATTAGTTTACAGAACCTTCTAATTCTGCTCCAGCTTTAAATTTCACTACATTTTTAGCAGCAATCTTGATAGTTTTTCCAGTTTGTGGATTTCTTCCGTCTCTTGCAGCTCTTTTAGATACTGACCATGATCCGAAACCTACTAAAGAAACTCTTCCTCCTTTTTTCAAAGTTGATCCTACGTTTCCTAAAAATGATTCTAAAGCTAATTTAGCAGCTGCTTTTGTAATTCCTGCGTCTGCAGCAATAGCATCGATTAATTCTGATTTGTTCATAATAATAGTTATTAATTGTTGGTTAAACATTTTTGTTAATCAAAACAAATTTAGTAGAAAATATAGACTACACAAGTGATTAGCAGTAATTTCGTTAATTTTGTTAATAACTAATATGGTTTGTTAACAAAATCAATGATTTAATGCTGGTTTTAGCATGTTTTTCAATGATTTCAACCGCTTACAATGCTTTTGAATGGCTTGAAAAGGTCATTCCGTTTAACAACTCAGAAGTTTTCATTGCCTTTTTACCTGGAAATTGTAAACTTAGAACTTCAATAAAACCGTCACGTACTGCAATTTTCATTTCCTTTTTGGTGGTGATGACGCATCCTATTTCAAAATTATGTGATTCTGCAATCAATTTTGCTTCATAAATTTTTACAGACCATTCTTCTTCACCATCTTTTATGAAACACCAAGCACTCGGATAAGGCGATAATCCTCTTATTGTATTATAAATTGCCGTTCCCGATTTTGAAAAATCAATCTTGCAATTGTCTTTATTGAGTTTGTAGGCTGTTTTAATTTTTTCAGAATCTGTTTGCACTGTAGTTATTGCTTTTCCGGTTTCAATTAAATGCAATGTTTCAATAACAGCTTCGCTTCCAATAATCATCAATCTATCATGTAATGCACCGGCATTTTCAGCACAATCGATAGGAGTTTCTTTACTCAAAATCATAGCTCCTGTATCAATTTTGTCATCGATAAAGAACGTAGTAACACCCGTTTTAGTCTCCCCGTTTATAATAGCCCAGTTGATGGGTGCAGCACCACGATAATTGGGTAGAAGTGATGCATGAAGATTAAATGTTCCCAGTTTTGGCATCTTCCAAACTACCTCGGGTAACATTCTAAAGGCAACCACGACTTGTAGATTGGCATGTAAGCCTTGTAACTCTGCCAAAAAACTTTCGTCTTTTAGATTCGTAGGTTGCAATAAGTGCAAATTATTTGCTATCGCATATTCTTTTACCGCAGAGTATTTCAGTTTTTGTCCACGTCCCGCAGGTTTATCAGCAGCTGTAATTACTCCAACTACGTCAAAGTTATTTTTGATTATAGCATCCAAAATGCCAACAGCAAATTCTGGAGTTCCCATAAATACAATTCTTAATTTTTCCATTTTGTTTTTTTTTAACCAAATAGATAACAATAGTACAATTTAAAAAAATCTTATTGAAACTATGCAATCGTGCCGTTCTTTTAAACCATTAGGGAATTACGTATCATTAAGAAGATTAAAAATCTTAATTTTCTTTATTCATTAATGGTTTAGAATTTTTGTAATTAATATTGCATAATTCTAATTATGAAAATTTACTAGTACACTATTTTAATTATGTTTTTTTCTTTAACGAATATAAATTGTTTGGTTTTACAACTACACTATCGTTTTCCAATAAATTTTGAAGTGCAAAGATAACGTCGTCTTTTGGATATTTGGTCATCTTTTGAATATCCCTCGAATTCAATTCTTGAATTTCTAATAGGTTTAATATTTTCTCTGATAAAGTTTCGGGTGTTACTTTTTTCTGGTTTTTAGCGATGCAATACGAACATACACCACAATCCTCCTCAACATTTTCTCCAAAATAGTTTAACAACAATTTGTTCTTGCAGATTTTTTCTTCCTTAATATAGTGCAACACTGATTGTAGTTGCTTTGTTTTCAGTTTATTTTGAGCCTCTAGATATTTAGCGACTCGGCTGATGGTTCGTTCGTCTTCTCGTACTTCATTGAACGTGATTGTTGCATCGTTGTTTTTGGCATGCAATTCAATGACTCCTTTTTCATTTAATTTGTGAAGTACAGTCAATACCTTTTTTTCTTCTGAATTAGATTTTTTGGCAATTAATGAACAATTTATCGTCGATTGGGCTTCATACACTCCAGGATTAGTTCTTAAAATGGTTAGAATTACTTCTTCATCTTGTGGATTCAAACTCATATAGCGAATCACTTCTTTCGAAGAAATGATAAACTGTAACGTTAATTTCTCTGAAAATTCTTGCGATAAACTGATGATGCCTTGTCGGTCTAAAAACTGTAGCGCATTATACACTTTTAAAACCGAGAAGTTGTATTTGGTACAGAACTGATTGATGTTAAAACTGAATTGTTCGTCAATTCCTTCGCCATAAGCAATTTGAAAGTAATTGCATAATTTTATAAAAACTAAATTTAGAAAGGTTTTATCGGAAAGAATGCTTAAAAACTGAGCTTCTACATGAATAACATCTGATGGATTGGTGAGTAAAATAGCAAATGCTTTTTCACTGTTTCGACCGGCACGTCCCGCTTCTTGATAGTAGTTTTCAAGATTGGGTGGAATGTGTAAATGAATAACGGTTTTAACATTGGCTTTATCAATTCCCATTCCGAAAGCGTTGGTGGCCACGATGATTTGTACTGTTTCGTCCATCCACAGTTTCATGTGGTTCTCTTTTTCTTTGGATGACAATCCTCCGTGATAATAAGTTGCTGAAAATCCCAGGGTTTCCAATTGTTTTACGGTTTCAGAACAGGCTTTTCTATTGGTCACATATATGATGGCAGGTTGCGGATTTTTATGTAAGATTTGCTCTATCAAATGCAATTTGTCTTCTACCGTAAATACCATGTAGGCAAGATTTTCTCTTGCAAATGACTTGGTGTAGATAGCAGGATTCTGGAGTTGTAATTGAGTGATGATATCTTCTTGCACTCTTTTGGTTGCCGACGCCGTTAATGCCAAAAATGCTACTTTCGGAAAAATTTCTTTCAGTTTAGCTATCTTCAAATAAGCAGGTCTAAAATCGTGTCCCCATTGCGAGATGCAATGCGCTTCGTCAACAGCAATCAGATTTATAGGAAGGTTTTTTATTCGTTCTATAATCCAATCGTTTTGTAATCTTTCGGGCGATAGATATAAGAATTTGTAGTTTCCGTATTGACAATTGTCTAATAAATCGATAATCTCATCAAACGAAATTCCGCCCGTTAAAGCTACGGCTTTTATGCCTTTGTTTTGAAGGTTGATGACCTGATCTTTCATCAACGCAACCAATGGTGAAACGACCAAACAAATGCCGTCCATGATCATCGCTGGAACTTGAAAAGTAATCGATTTTCCGCCACCAGTTGGCATTAATCCAAAAGTATCTTTGCCGGCTAAAACGGAATTTATAATAGCTTCCTGCGGAGTTCTAAATGCATCGTGGTTCCAATATTTTTGAAGAATTTCTAACGGCTTCGACATTTTATATCAATTACGAATTAGGAATTAAAAATTAGGAATAGCTCGTAAAAGTAGTAAAAACGATACATTATAGTTGCTTTAGAATAAAATCTATTCGTTCCTCAACGGTGCCTTTGGGTACTTCAATTAATGGGTAGCCATAGGTTTGATACGTTTCTGTAAGATGGTTGTAAATGAGTTTGGCTTGTTCAAAATTCTCATACCTTTCGTCGTCGCTTACATAAATTTCCTCCCAAGGCGGAAGAATGAATATTTTGGTGTAAATGTGTTCGCGGCAAGCTTGATCAAAAAAAGCAGGATAACTATCACCAATATAGTGCATATAAGCCAAGACATCTGGAATTCCTCGATCAAGAAATACCACCTGGTGCGGTTCGGCAATGGCATTTTGGTATTGTTTTTTTCGTCCTTCTAACAATAATTCGCTAAAAAGCAAAGGATTTTCGAGAAACAATTGTTCGATACCTTGTTTTTTGGCTTCCATGGTTACTTCACGAGAAATCTCGGGATAACAACAATATCCTTTGGTTATTAAACCATCAATAATTGTTGTTTTTCCAGTTCCAGGACCACCAATAATGACTACAATTTCTTTTTGCAAAATTTTTGAAATAAGGCGCAAATTTATTGAATTGTTTTAGATAAAAGGAATGTTTTGAATTTAATTTAGTAGATTTGTTTTGGATGTTGCTAGCTTTAAAAAGTGTAATTGCAATATCGAGCATAGAACAGAGAAAAAAACCAGCTCGTAGCACTAGTAAAACTACAAACTGTTGTGTTTTAATTTTTTTAGTTACTTTTTAGTACAAAATTAGAAGGGATTTTAGCGTATATTTTTTGAAGTTAATTGTAGGACAGATTGAAAATAGGCGCTATTGGGTCAGAAGATTATTTTTTTAGTTCTGCTAGAAATTCTGCAGACTTGGATAATAATTTAGAAGTTATTTTGCTAGATTTGTTTTGATATTGATTGTGGGCACGGATTGCAGATCCGCACTATCGGGTTGAGATGAATCCAATAAACTTTTAAATATTCTATTTTGTATGTTTTCCAAGTTTTTACTAATTCGGTTTGACTTTTAAGTATCACTATCAATCAAATTCTGTCCTTTATATTGATTGCAGTGATTGAATAATTTAATGCATAGTATCTGCCGGATTAATTTTAGTCCCACCTCTTTTAATCAAAAGAATAATAGGTATACAACATAGAAATAAAATGCCTAAATACATAAAAATGTCCATATACGACATTACGGTGCTCTGTTTTAATACGGAGTATTCTAATACTTGATGTGCTTTTTTTAATGCTTCATTTTCTGCAATTCCTTTTGACATAAATCCTCTTTGTAATGCAATTACTCTTTGTTGAATTTCTAATCGAGTTCCATCAAGATGTGGTATTAAGTCAACACGATGCTTTTGTGTTAATCGAGTGATGTAAGTTGTAATAATTGCAATTCCGAATGAACCGCCCAATTGACGCATCATTCCAGTAAAGGCCGCACCTTCTCCAATATTTCTCCCTTTCAAAGTTGAAAGCGACAATGTGGTAATGGGAACAAATAGTAATCCTAAACCAATACCTCTCAAAATCAAGGGCCAGTATAAGTGTTCTACCCCAGTATCGGGAGTCATCACGTTATGCATCCAAAAGGTAAATAGGAAGAAGATAAAAAATCCTCCTGCAACCATATAGCCTTGAGGTACGCCTCTCTGGATCATTTTGCCTATAAAAGGCATCATGAAAGCAGTAGTTATCGAACCTGGTATTAGCAATAATCCTGCATCAGTAGCTGTCCAACCTAAAATGGATTGTGTATAAATTGGAATCACTAATGTAGAGCCATATAGTCCAAATCCCATGATGAATGACATTAATATTCCAATTCGCAAATTACTATCTTTTAATACACTTAAATTAACAATTGGAAATTGATAGGTCATTTGTCTCCAAACAAAAGCTAATAATCCGACTACGGAAACCACGCTTAAGGTAACTATTAAATCATCATTGAACCAATCGTCCTGCTGACCGTGTTCTAACACAAATTGTAATGAACCAATAAATGCAATTAAAAATACTATTCCCCACCAATCTACTTGGTTGGCTTTTAGTTTTTCACCATATTTCGGACTTCTAACAAAAGTCAGTGTTAAAATTGTTGCAATAATTCCGATCGGTATATTAATATAAAAAATAAAAGGCCATGAAGCATGATCAACAATATATCCTCCTAAAGGAGGTCCTAATGTTGGTCCTACAATAACTCCCATTCCATAGATTGCTTGAGCCATACCCCGTTTAGCCGCAGGATAACTTTCGGTTATTATCGTTTGAGCGGTAACTAGTAATGCTCCTCCACCAAGTCCTTGAATGAATCGAAATGCTACTAGCTCCCATATATTAGATGCATTTCCACAAAGAAATGAAGCAGTTGTGAAGATAATTATTGAAACAGCAAAGTAATTTCGACGTCCAAATTGTTGTGATAACCAACTGGTCATTGGAATCACAATTACATTTGCAATGGCATAAGCGGTTATTACCCAAGCAACATCAGTAAGTGTTGCACCCAAACTTCCACGCATGTTGGTAAGCGCGACGTTGACAATTGTAGTATCAACAATTTCCAGCAAAGCACACATTACAGCCGTTATGGTGATAATAACTCTTCTAAAGCTGTATTCTACTAAATCGTCTGCTTGTACCATTTTAATATTAGATTTTTAATATTAGATATTACTTAATATGAACATCTACATCTACATTCATTCCTGGACGTAGTAATTTTATTTTTTCTGCATCATTATCGGCATCAATGGAAATTTTAACTGGTAAACGTTGAATGGTTTTTACAAAATTTCCTGTCGCATTATCCGGAGGTAAAATTGAAAATCGAGCACCAGTTGCAGGAGAAAAACTGGTTATAGTTCCTTTGAAATCTGTATCGGGATATGCATCAACTTTTAAAGTGACTTTTTGACCAATTACCATTTTGTTTAACTGAGTTTCTTTAAAATTAGCAGTTACCCATGCTTCTGCATTGTTGATGATATAAAACAATGATTGTCCCGGCTGTAAATATTGTCCTGGTTGAATAGCAATTTTAGAAACTTGTCCGTCAATCGCTGCGGTAACAACGGTATAACTTAAATTCAATTTTGCGGATTCTAACACTGCTTGTGCTCGTTTGATATTGGAAGAAGCAACATCAGCTTGTTTACTAGAAAAATTAGTTCTTGCCGAAGCCACATTTTTTTGATAAGCACTTGCTTTTTGTTGTTCTTGAAGTATTTTTAATTGACTTTGAGCTTCAAGTTTAGCCGCTTCGGCTTGTTCATATTGCTGTTTCGTAATAGAATGATTTTTATACAAATTAGCATAACGGTCAAAATCATTTGATGCACGGTTTAATCTAATTTTAGCGGTTTCTATATTTCCTCCCGCCGACTGAACATTAGCATCGGAAACTGAAACATTGGCTTGTGCAGTACCAATATCAGCTTTGGAAGCAGCATAACTTCCTTCGGCAGCAACTAATGCAGCTTTGGCTTCTTCTACTTTTACCAAATAATCTTTATTATCAATAGTAAATAATGTGTCACCTTTTTTAACAAAGTCATTGTCTTTTACATAAACTTTGGTAACATAGCCAGATACTCTCGGAATGATAGGATTCAAGTTTTTCTCAATTTGAGCATCATCTGTTGATTCATGTGCTAAAGAGTGCATGTATTTGTATATTCCATAACTTCCTCCTAAAAGGATTAAAGTTGCAAAAATGAATATAAATTTTTTATTAGTTTGAGTCTTTTCCATGATGCTATTATTTTGTAGATAAGTTAAATGAATTGATTAATTTTCCTGATGTAAATTGCAATTGATAATATTTTAAAGCAATATCGGCCTGAGATAAAGCCAAATTTATTTTGCTCTGTAATTGTTGAACGTCTGCTTCTAATAAATCATTGGTGGTTGATAAACTATTGTCGTATTTATCTTTAACAATTTTGTAGTTTTCATCAGATTGTTCTACTGCTAAAGAATAGACTTTGTTTTGTTTCAAAGAGAGGTTATAGTTTTCTTTGGCGAGTTGAATATCTTCTTTTATTTTGTCGCTTAAGATAGTAATGGCTTGTTTGGTTTGCTCTGATTTACTTTTAGCAAGGCTTACTTCTTTTCCATTTTTAAAAATAGAAGCTAAATCATAATTGAATCCAATACCAAAATTCATCGCATTTGTTACCGTTAAAGTATTTTTTAAATCTAATGCAATATAACCACCCGTTAAGGCAAAAGAAGGATAATACCCTGCTTTAGCAACTTTGATTCCGGCTTCAGATGCTTTTTGTTGAAAAGTCAATGCAGTTAAATCATTGCGTTCGCCGCTTAGCGTTAGTATTTGGTTTTTAGCCATATCACTTTTAATGGTAGTGATATCAATATCTATCACCGTGTTTTCTGGTAAATGCAATAGCGTTACTAATTGGTAATTAATTACATTTACATTTTTGATTGCGCTGTCTAAAGAAAGTTGCACATTGGATTCTTGTAATTGAACTTTCAATAAATCATTTCGTGCAAGCAAACCGTTATCTACCATAGCTGAAAAGTCTTTGGTTCTTTGTTGGCAACTTTTTAAATTCTCTTCAAAAAGCGTGACCATTTCTTGTGATTTATATAACGAAGCAAATAGCTCGGTTACTTCTAGTGCTAATGCTTCTTTGGTATGAGAAGCAGAAAAAGTTTGCGATTTGTACAAGTTTTCAGAAGCATTAATACTATTTTTCAACTTGAATCCACTGAAAATAGGCATTGAAACATTGGCTTGACCAAGCATCAATTGGCTCACATCAAGTCCTCCACCTGAACCACCCAAATGAGAAACAATGTTAGCATTGGTTAATCGTAAGTATTGTCCCGATACTTTCACATTAGGATACTGATTGTTTTTTATAGATTCTAGTTCTAATTTGGAAGTAGTCACTTTTGTATTTGCTAATACAACTTCATTACTATTGATAATTACCAAGGCAATAGCATCTTTTAATGACATTATTTTCTTTTCTTGAGCAAAACCTAGACTAATACTTAAGCTTAAAAAAAGGATTATTACTATTTTATTTGTCTTCATATATAAGTAGGGCTTTTATGGTTTTTTGAATATGTTGTGTAAGTTCATTTTTAATGTAATTTTCAAAATCTTCTTCCGTTTTTAAATCAAATAAATCTCCATATAAATTTTTATTCATATGAAAATAGAGTAAAGATCCAATAATTATAGGGGAGAGAAGTGCAACATTTATATTAGGCTGAAAAAGGCCTAATTCTTGACCTTGTTTTACGATACTTTCAAATAATTTAAAGTTATTTTTTTTTAATTCTGTGAAAGCTTCGGTATTGATATGTCTTTTTTTATTGGATATTTCGTTATGTAAGATTTGATGAATATGTCTATTACAATTAACCTGATGGATATAATATTCAATAATTTTATCAATTTTCTCGATTGGCTTAATATCTTCTTGGATTAAGTTTTCTAGTTTTAATCCCATACTACCAATTCGATGCATCACAATTGATTCCAACAACTTTTCTTTGGATCCGAAATAATACGAAATCATGGCTACATTGATACTAGCAATTTTTGCGATTTCTCTAACAGAAGTTCCATCAAAACCTTCTTCAGCAAAAAGTTGTTCGGCTACTTGAAGAATCTCGATTTGTTTTTCATTAAATTCCATTATATCTTTTAGTTTAGAACTAGCAACAAAATTAAACATTTGTTTAAGTTAAACATTTGTTTAAATAAAGGTTAACGTTTTTTTAACTTTAAAATTATAATAGATAAATTCTATTTAGGGTATTTATAATGTTGTAAATTATATCCTTAAATACTTTAGGTTAAAGTAAATTATTAATAAAGTATTTTATTTTACTAATACTATTTTTACTAATATATTTGATGAATTCACTGCCGATGATTGCACCTTTTTGGTAGTGTATGG
Organism: uncultured Flavobacterium sp.; assembly: GCA_964610785.1. Taxonomy (GTDB): domain Bacteria; phylum Bacteroidota; class Bacteroidia; order Flavobacteriales; family Flavobacteriaceae; genus Flavobacterium. The sequence continues at coordinate 28,517 of CAZSZH010000025.1, forward strand.
CTTTATTAAATGTTTCTTTTGAGTTGATTCCAAATCCAATTATCTGCTGATTTTTTAGATTTAGTTCTGAAATTCGTTTAAAATATTGTATTTCTTTATCCCCAAAATTGGTGCTATTCCCTGTTACGCTAGCACTACTAACCATGTAAATAAAGCTGTTAGAAATAGCATCAATTTCACGAATCCTTTGGTTGGAAGTTTGAGGTGTTATTAAGAAGATATTTTTTAAATTATTAGACTCAAATATATCTTTATATTGTTCTTGATATTCTTTCAAGGGTAAGTCTGGAATGATTAGTCCATCAATTCCAATTGAATTACATTTTTTGCAAAAGACTTCTATCCCAAATTGATAAATAGGATTGAAATACCCCATTATAAGTAATGGGATTTTAACTGATTTTCGAATGTTTTCCAGTTGTTTAAATAATAACTCTGTTGTCATTCCGTTTTCTAAAGCAAGTGTTGAACTTTTTTGAATTGTAGGGCCGTCTGCTAGTGGATCGCTAAATGGAAGTCCAATTTCAATCATGTCAACACCACTTTTTTCTAGTTCTTGTATGATAGCAACAGTATCATTTATATTGGGATAACCTGCAGTAAAATAAATGGATAGCAGTTTTTTTTCTTCGGATAATTTGGAGTTAATTCGATTCATTTTTTATAATTTAAAATAATCAATATAGGTATTCAAATCTTTGTCGCCGCGACCGGAAAGGTTAATAACAACAATATCATTCGGTTTGAATTGCTTTTTATTTAAAACTGAAAAGGCGTGAGCGGTTTCAATTGCCGGAATAATACCTTCCGTTTTTGATAATTCTATCCCTGATAGCATAGCTTCTTCATCAGTAATAGCAATGAATTCTGCTCTTTTTGTTTCAAACAAATGCGAATGTAATGGTCCGACTCCAGGATAATCCAATCCTGCAGAAATAGAATAGGGTTCTGTAATCTGTCCGTCACTAGTTTGCATTAATAGTGTTTTGCTTCCATGAATAATACCGATTTTTCCTAAAATAGATGTAGCAGCGCTTTCTCCTGATTCAATACCTTTTCCTGCAGCTTCTACAGCAATTAACTGTACTTTTTCTTCATTTAAAAAATGATAAAATGCACCAGCAGCATTGCTTCCGCCTCCTACACATGCAATTACATAATTAGGATTTTCAGTAGCTTCTTTTTCTAATAATTGAATTTTTATTTCTTCAGAAATGACTGATTGAAATCGAGCTACCATATCAGGATAAGGATGCGGACCAACTACAGAGCCAATGATGTAGTGGGTGTCTTCGGGATTGTTAATCCAATCTCTAATAGCTTCATTAGTAGCGTCTTTTAATGTTTTAGATCCTGACAAAGCTGGTCTAACTTCGGCTCCAAGCATTTTCATTCGAGCCACATTAGGTGCTTGTCGTTTAATGTCAATTTTGCCCATGTAAACAATGCATTGCAATCCCATTAAAGCGCAAACTGTTGCAGTTGCTACTCCATGTTGACCAGCTCCTGTTTCAGCTATAATTCTGGTTTTTCCTAATTTTTTGGCAACTAAAATTTGACCAATAGTATTATTAATTTTATGAGCTCCAGTATGACATAAATCTTCACGCTTAAGGTAGATTTTAGTGTCGTATTTATCCGAAAGCCTTTTTGCGAAATATAGAGGAGTAGGGCGCCCAACATATTCTTTAAGTAGTCCTACAAACTCTTTTTGAAATGAAGCTTCTGATGTGATTTTTATATAATTCTGACGCAATTCTTCCACATTTGGATATAGCATTTCAGGAATAAATGCTCCACCAAAACTACCATAGTACCCATTCTCATCAATGTTATAATTCGTTTTCATATAGCATTTTTTTTAGTTCAAAAAGTTCTGTTATTTTTTTTATTCCTGGTTCGGTCTCAAATTTACTATTTACGTCAATGGCTAAAAAATTATTTTTTTTAATAATATATTGAAAATCATTTATTTTAATAATATTATCTAAACTAATTCCTCCACTCAAAAAATAAGAATTTTCGTGGGTATAATTTTTTAAAATATCCCAATCAAAAGCGAATCCATTGCCACCAGGTTGTTTTCCTTTGGCATCAAATAGAAAGTAGTCGCAAATCAATTTGTATTCCTTTAAAGTGTTAAAATTGAAATTATTATCAATTGAAAATGCTTTTATTGTTATAATGTTGTGACTTTTTAGTTGTTTACAGAAACTCACAGATTCTTGTCCATGAAGTTGTATCAAGTCCAAATTATGTTCTTTTACCTTTGATAGTATTTCTGTTATGCTCGCATTTACAAAAACTCCAACTTTTTTAATTGATATAGGTAATTCTGGTATTATACCTTCAAAATAACGAGGCGATTTTTTCCAGAATATGAATCCCATATAATCGGGTTCAAGTTTTGAAACTTCAAGAATATTATCGTAATTTTTCATTCCACAAATTTTTAGTTTCATAGCGCTATTTTTGAAATAAAATCTTTCACATTAGACTTAGGATAATTTGTCTTCATAAATAATTCACCTATTAAAAAACCTTGATAATCAAATTTTTGAAGTAATTTAACTGAAGCTATTGATTCAATACCGCTTTCCGATATTTTTATGAAATCATTTGGAATTTTAGAAGCTAGTTTCGTACTAATTTCAAGATTAACCTCAAATGTTTTTAGGTTTCTGTTATTTACTCCAATCAAATTCAAACTAGGCATTATAGCTTTATTTAATTCCTCTTCATTGTGTATTTCTAGTAATACCTCTAAATTTAATGATTGTGCCAATTCAGATAAATTTTTGATTTCTTCACGAGTTAAAACAGAAGCAATCAATAAGATAACATCTGCCCCAAATGCTTTTGCTTCCAAGATTTGGTATTCGTCTATGATGAATTCTTTTCTTAATAATGGTACATTTACAGAAGCTCTGGCCAACAATAAATCATCTAGTGAACCTCCAAAATGTTTTCCGTCAGTTAAAACAGAAATTCCACAAGCGCCAGCACTTTCATAGTTTTTTACCACTTCTTCAACACTTAAGTTATAATTGATTTCACCTTTGGATGGCGATCTGCGTTTGTGTTCGGCAATAATGCCTGAAGTGCTTGCTCTTAAATTTTTACTCAACGAAACGGTTCGATTGCCAAAAAGTGCCGAGTTTTCCAATTGTGAAATAGGAATTACTGATTTCTTTAAAAGAACTTCTTTGCGTTTGTCGATGATGATTTTATCTAAAATAGTCATTTACTTAATTGTTGTAATTGGGTTAATTTTTTTAAAGCTTTTCCGCTGAATAAACTGTCTTTTGCTTTTTCAAATCCGTCCAAAAGGCTAGAGTTTTCATAGGTTGAAATTGCCAAACCAGCATTGGCCAAAACCACATTGTTCTGAGCTTGTGTTCCTTTTCCTGAAATTACAGTATAAAAAATAGCTGCCGATTCTTCAATAGTTGCACCACCTTTGATATCTTCCAACAGATGTTTTTCAAGATTAAAACTGGATGGTTTTATAATAGTTTCTGTGTTCTTTGAAATGATTTTAGTATCATCTGTTAAAGAAATCTCGTCAAAGCCATCTAAACCGTGAAGTATGCAAAAATTCGTATCCGTATTTTGATATAGATAGCTGTACATCCGTGCCAGTTCCAAGCTAAACACACCAACTATTTGATTCTTTGGAAACGAAGGGTTTACCATTGGACCGAGCATGTTAAAAAACGTTTTCACTCCGAGTTCTCTACGAATGGGCCCAACATTTTTCATGGCTGGATGAAATAAAGGTGCGTGTAGAATGGCAATATTAGCTTGATCCATAGATTTTTGTAGAAAATCATAGTCGGCACTTAATGTAATACCTAAACCTTCCATCACATTACTTGATCCAGAAATAGACGAAACACCATAATTTCCGTGTTTGGCAACTTTTATTCCAGCTCCAGCCGTTATGAATGAAGCCAATGTTGATATATTAAACGTATTTTTTCCATCACCACCTGTTCCGCACAAATCAATGGTGTTATATTGCGAAAAATCAACGGGTATGCATAATTCTAGTAAAGCTTCTCTAAATCCAGATAATTCTTCAATGGTGATGCTGCGCATCATGTATACGGTTAAAAAAGTGGCTATTTGGCTCGTATTGTATTGCCCGGTAGAAATGTTTACCAAAACGTTTTTTGCTTCGTCTTTGGTCAGAATTTCGTGATTTATTAATCGGTTGAGTATAGTTTTCATTTTTTTAGTATTATTTTACTAAGGTTTTAAGATTCAGAGGTTTTATCTAGTCCAATTTTCAAGAATCTTTTTTCCATGAGGCGTTAACACACTTTCGGGATGGTATTGTACGCCTTTTACATCAAAGGTTTTGTGTCGAATAGACATAATTTCACCGTTTTCATCTACTGATGTAATTTCTAAATCCAAAGGAAAATCTTCTTTCGAAATAACCCAAGAATGGTATCTACCTACTTCAATTTCGTTTTCTAAACCTTGAAAAAGTGATTCGTTATTGACTGTGATTTGAACTTTTGAGGCCACACCATGATAGACTTTATCTAGGTTGATTAGGCTTCCGCCAAATACCTCGCCAATGGCTTGTTGTCCCAGGCAAACGCCTAATATGCTTTTTGTAGGAGCATATTTTTGAATCACTTGTTTTAATAAACCCGCATCAGAAGGTACTCCTGGCCCTGGTGATAATAATATTTTATCAAATTTTACAAGTTCATCCAACTCAAATTCATCGTTTCGTAAAACGGAGACAGTGCAGTTTAAATCTTCTAAATAATGTACTAAATTATAAGTAAAACTATCGTAATTGTCTATGACTACTATGTTTTTCATAAGTATGATGATTATATATTTTCTGCAATTTCTAGAGCTTTATCTAATGCGCCAAGTTTGTTATACACTTCTTTTAATTCATTTTCTTCAGAGGAATTTTCTACAATTCCAGCACCAGCTTGGTAGTGCAAGGTATGATTTTTACTCAAAAAAGTGCGTATCATAATCGCGTGGTTGAAGTTGCCTTTAAAATCCATAAAACCAATAGCACCGCCATAAAATCCCCTATTAGTAGTTTCAATTTGGTTTATTAATTCCATTGCTTTATGTTTGGGTGCACCCGATAAGGTTCCAGCTGGAAAGGTATCGGCGACCACTTGCATCGAGTTGGATTTTGGAAACATCTGACTACTAACTTTGGAAACCAAATGAATAACATGTGAGAAAAACTGAACTTCTCGATATTTTTCTACAGTTACTTTATTTCCGTTTCTACTTAAATCATTCCGAGCCAAATCTACTAACATTACATGTTCACTATTCTCTTTTCGATCCTCTGATAATTGTTTGGCTAAAATCGCGTCTTGCTCATCATTTCCTGTTCGTTTGAATGTTCCTGCGATGGGATGAATTTCCGCAATTCTCTCTTTTATTATTAATTGGGCTTCTGGTGAAGAACCGAACAATTTGAAATTTCCATAATCGAAAAAGAACAAATAGGGCGAAGGGTTGATACTTCGTAAAGCACGGTAGACATTGAATTCGTCGCCTTTAAATTTTTGAGAAAAGCGTTTGGAAAGTACGAGTTGAAATACATTCCCACGGTGGCAATTTGATTTTGCTGTTGCCACATTATTTTTAAATTCGGAATCGGAAAGGTTGCTTGTTTTTTCACCTTCTTTTTTAAAGGAGAACGAAGCAAAATTTTTAGCTTGAAGCAATTGGATGATTTCGTCGGTGTTGTCTTTATTATCTAACGAGTGACAGAAAATGTAGGCTTCATTTTTAAAATGATTGATGGCGATGATGTTTTGGTAAATCGCATAAAAGATATCGGGCGTTTCATTGAAATTTGACTTTTTATCAATGTTTGTTTTTTCAAAATAACGAACAGCATCATAGTTGATATAACCAAAAAGCCCGTTGGTAATAAACTTAAAATCTGTAGTATTAGATTCAAATTGAGATGCGAATTGTTGAATTTCTTCAGCAACACTAGTTTGTTTACGAATATCAATTTGTTCTATAGTTGAATCGGGAAATTGTTTGATTATGCTTTCATTTTCTATTTTTATTGAAGCTATTGGATTACAACAGACATATGAAAAACTATTATCATTAGCATGATAATCCGAGCTTTCTAGTAAAATACTATTCGGAAATTTATCTCTTATTTTTAGATAAACACTAACAGGTGTAATAGTGTCTGCAAGAATTTGCTTATAATTAGTTTTTAAAATATAGGTTTTCATAGTTTTATTTTTAATTAAATTCTTTCAACAATATTCTGAATGCCATTTTTGAAATAAAAAAAAAGGCTTGTCGTGATTGACAAGCCTTTTGTAGTATTTTGAGTTTTAAAAATATACTTATAGCAGTTCAGTTCACGACATTTGACGTAAATTGTTCCACCACCATGTATTGTTTAAAATGTTATTCATAATATTATTATTGAACACAAATATAGATTTTTTTTTTATAATCTAGAAATAAATCAAAAAACTTTAAAAAAATTATCTTTAAGTTTTTTTTTATCAAAAAAAAGTCACGAATTAAAACAGAAAAAGTTTAAAATCAATATTAAAAACCACACTAAACCGCTAAATCATATTCTCTCAA
>CAZSZH010000026.1:0-34000 GCA_964610785.1 uncultured Flavobacterium sp.
CTACACTTTGCAAGTGCTCGTGACCCGTATAGCCCCTATCAAAGAACGTAAGATGTGCCAAGTTGGTACCTGCACCATCTTGTACCATTGTTACAGCACCCCATGGGTCAAACATGCGTTTTTCTACCACCTCACCATGGTCGTTTGTAATGGCTAATATACTACTTTGGTAATCTCTGCAAAAAACTCTAGAACAAAAAAGATAAGAACGTTGTTTTAATTTTACAATATCTTTTGATTTATAAATAGTTAAGTACTTTAAAGTAGTGCATCACTAACTTTGAAACATTACCACTATTCTTTTTCTAAAAACTGCTTTACTGGTATTAACTGCAAACTATCAGAAACACCAAGCTCTTTAAGCTTTTTTAGATATTCTTCTTCATTGAACGGACCATAAACATTGGAATAAAAATATCCGTTTTCATTTTTCATTGGTTTAGGCTCATTTTTTTTATTTAATATCCAATACTCTCTCATTAAACTTGTTTCAATTAATTTTTTTCGGTCTTTATAATTATGTATTTTCTTTCCTTCTTCACTTTCTGTTATTTTATACACAGGTTTTATTAAAGCTATCACAAAGGTTGAGTCATAATTTATTTTTAGAATATCTCCATCTATATATTTGCCTCTATTGTCGTCATCAATATTTTCGTCATAATATACAGCAAAATAATAATTAAGATCATGCTCTAAATAATATTTATCTCCTAAATTATAAGGAGTCTTTTTTTGACAACTCACTAATAAAACTAATGTTATAAAAATATACTTTTTCATATTTTTTTATTTAGGAATTGAAATATAACCATCAAATTTAACTTGAAATGCTCCTCCTATGAACTTGTTAGGTTGTAAAAAGAGAACATGAGGTAAATAAATTTTTGTTTCAAAAAAATTACCAAATATGGCACCTCCTATAAAAGTACCGACATTTCTTGAAAAACTTCCAGAAGCCTGATAATCAAAATCAAAAGTATTATCTGAAATTTTAAATAATGTAGAACTTATTCTTGTAACAGCTATTCTTCCAAAAGCTAATGCCTGACCAATTCTTCCACTTTTAAATAAATTTATTTCATTTCCATTATAGTTTTTCCCGGTTAACCCTAAGCTTCTTTGGGTTGAATTTCCTAAATCAATATCAGATGCATTAAAATGAAAATCTTCATTCTCCCCAATTTGGTAGTTTGCATATAAACCTTTTAACAATTTAGCATCTTTAATTCTATCGGAAAACCATTTTTTATATTTTCCAGGAGGATCACCTGGTCCATCGTGCATCACATGATTAAAAGTACTAACTATAAGTCCAGTGACAGACCCTTGCCAAAAATTACCACCAGCCAATGCGCTTGCAGCACCACCCATTATAGTACCAAAAGCAATCGTTCCTACTGCGCCGGTGTCGGCTCCAATGCCTACAAATCTGGCAACGATAATAATTCACTAAAATCAACTTTCCAAATATCTAATTCAAATAAATTACCTTCTTTATCTAAAAATAAAGAAGCAATAACATTTGTACCATCATTATCTTTAAATTCACATTCTGAAACAACACTTTTTTTATATTCTCTATTCTCATTATATAATCCATCGGGATACAATTTTAAACTGCCCATATTACCATCATTCATAGAAAAGGCTAGAATACTTTTTTTCCAATTAGAATTAATATCCAAATTTTCTTTTTTTATTAAGAAATCTATCAAATTTTCTTCTTTTAATGTTAATTTTCTTAATTTTTTCATTTTTTATATTTACAAACCAGTAATTCTACCAACGTTTATTGTTCCATTTTCTAATCTATGTGCGCTATAAATTATATCCTGACCAGCCACCCTTATTTGTGTGTAGATTGTTTTTCCTCCGTAAAAAACATTCTTTGAAATTCTCGGAATATCATTTAATACAGCATCCTTAACAAGTTCGGAATCTAAACCCATTGCTTCAACATGCCTAAAGGTATGATATATTTGATTATCATTTTGTCCAAACGATACATATATTTTAGCTTTAGGAAGTATAGCAGCTCCTTCAAATAATTCTCCTGCTGTGCCAAAAGTATCAAGTTCAGCAAAAAATTTGGCAATAGAAAGAAACTTTTTATTTATTTCTAAATTCATTCTATTTTGTTCTGCAACGCCAGATTTTGCTTTCTTTTTTGGTCTTGGCTGGTCTTCTTGATCGTCTCCATGCATCACATGATTAAAAGTACTAACAATCATCCCACTCACAGCTCCCTGCCAAAAATTACCACCAGCTAATGAACTCGCTGCACCTCCCATAATCGTACCAAAAGTAATCGTTCCTACTGCGCCGGTGCCTGCACCAATGCCTTTCATACCCGTTCCTGCAACACTTTCCATTTCTCCTGTTTCAGGATTCTTTAAATTAGTGCATCACTAACTTTGAAACATTACTTCTTTATTGTTTATTTTCTATACGTGCTTTTTCTCTTTCTTTAAAAATCTTATCTCTATTTTTATTTGCAATAAAAACAAAGATTAAAGCCAATATAATAATAGAATAAATAATTATATAGCCTCCTCTTTTATCATTTATAAAATTTAAATTTAAAAATTCTTTTTTTTTAATAAACAAAATATAATTTAAAGATATAATTATTAACAAATAAAAAATCATCCAAAATTTATTAGGTATTAATGAAATTAAAAAAGTTTCATTAAAAAAAACATTAACAAACAAAATTCCACTGAATATTAAAAAAAGTATTAAAAGAGAACTAATTAATGTTGTTGTAAATAGTGCTAAATTTCCATCATTTTTATCTCTCTTGTAATAATAGGTATAAACTCTAAAAAGTAAATAATAATAATTTTTCATAGTTAGTTTGGTTTTTTAAATAAGGTTTTATCAAATGAATATTCATAAATAGCTTTTCCACCAAAGTATATAAGAGCAACAGGTGCAAATCCAGGAATCATACCTACGATAGCAAAGCCAGTATCAAAACCAAGTTCAAGACCAGAAATTTCTCCATTAGCATATTGGTATCCCTCAATTACGATACTTGTTACCCCTAAAGCTCTTCCAGTATATTTCAATGTATTTGAAATAGAACCAATTTTCGGAACACCTCCTCTAACAAAACTACCTAAAGAAGAATCTCTCAAAATATCAATTGTTGCAACAGTATTTCCTTCAACAGCAAATAAATTAGCTGCTGTTGGTTTAACCGCTTCTTTTCTTGCTTGAAATTTTGATTTCGATTTCGGTTTCGGTTTCGGATCACCATCGTCATCATTACTACCATCATGCATCACATGATTAAAAGTACTAACAATCATCCCACTCACAGCACCTTGCCAAAAATTACCGCCTGCTAATGAACTCGCTGCACCACCCATTATAGTCCCAAAAGCAATCGTTCCTACTGCACCAATGCCGGCACCAATGCCTTTCATACCAGTTCCTGCAACACTTTCCATTTCTCCTGTTTCAGGATTCTTTATATTAGTGCATCACTAACTTTGATGCATTACCTTTTTAAATCTAAATTTTTAATAAAATCATTATATGAATAAACAAAATCATCAGCGGATAATGTCTCTAAAAAATAGTCATTTTTTTTAAAATCAAAATCAATTGTACCGTTATTAAACATCTTTAAAATATATTCAGCAATCTCTGCTGTTACTAAATAAGACCTAAAAAAAAGCAATTCATCTCCTTCAAACGGTTCTATAAAATTATCCAATCCACTTGAAATGAACTCTGTATTTACAATCCTATATTTTAGTTTTTTAGTTAATTTATCATAAGCAGTTATTACTCTAATAAACAATTGGTCATCATTTTTTATTTTTTTTGCTACATACATGTTTTTTTTGAATTTTGTTAAGAATTCTTTATAATCTTTTTCTTTATGAAACATAAAAATATCCGTTATAGGATGTATAAACCATGCTTGATTTTTATTTAGTTTATGCTGTTTCTTATATAATCCATATTCATGAAACCATTCAAGATTATAATTGTCGTCATATTCAAATGTTGGTCTTCCTTTTTTAGGCACAATTTGATCATGATAACATCTAACAGGACCCTTCTCAATAGGGTAGAATTTTTGGTCTATTAGTTTTTTTATACTAAAAAAATAAATTCCCGAATGAAATGATATATAATATTTCCTGATATTAAAATCATTACAAATGTCTTGAAATAATTCTTCAAATACTTTTAATTGCTTGCCTGTGAAATAATCTTCTGAATTTATAATAAAATCTTCAGGTCCAATTATCCATTGAAAAGAATGTTTTATTTTTTCAAATTCATTTTTGGACAAAAGAAACTGTATACTCGAATTATCCGTTTTACTAAATAACACTATACTATTCTCCATCTATTATTACATTTTTTGATTTTGAACTTGATATGGGTTGGTTTGCATTCTAACTACATCAGGAATAAACAATAACGGCACTCCAACAATTCTATTTACAATATCAAAAAATTTATGACTAGCCAAATTCCAACCCCCATTTGGCACTCTGCCATTTACACTTCGACTTATTTGACGATCTCTATCAAATGGATCAAAACCTCCTAAATGCTCTTTACCTCTATAAACTTCAACTTCCCCTTTTTTGGAGTCCCATTGAAATATTTCTCCATCTTTGTTAACAATTGTTCTTCTACCATTAATATTTTTCCATTGCTTTCCATAAACTTTATAATCGGGATCCATGTCATTTGGATTTGGCAGTGGTTTTATACCATCTTGAGGTGGAGTAGTTTGCTCCTCTTCCTCATATTGATTATCCCAATGCATCACATGATTAAACGTACTCACAATCATCCCACTCACAGCACCTTGCCAAAAATTACCGCCTGCTAATGAACTAGCTGCACCACCCATAATGGTACCAAAAGCAATCGTTCCTACTGCGCCGGTGCCGGCACCAATGCCTTTCATACCAGTTCCTGCAACACTTTCCATTTCTCCTGTTTCAGCATTCTTTATATTGTCTGTGCCTCCCTGCCAAAAACTTGCCGCAATACTACTCACAGATCCTGCTGCAAAACCCGCCCAAAACTTGCCTCCACTGGCTGCCGTCATACCGCCTTGAAACACCCCGTGAGCCAATGCCGAGACCGCCATTCTAGAATAAAAATTGGTTATGGTTGAACAAGCCGTCCCTATACCTGCAGTTACCGCAATACTAATGCCTGTCATCACGGCATCTGATGCTACGCGACCCCAATCAATAGTTTGATGCATCAGCAAACTCGAAAATATAGAACCCACAACGGGTATGCAGCCCGCAAAAGTCGCAATATTAAATAAATTACCTGTTACATCGGTATATTTTAATGGGTTGTTGACACAATACCCATAACGGTTGTAGTTTTGGGTGTTGTAGGGGTCTTGCACAAAATTATCGGCTTCTAGAAAGCGATGCAATGTGGGGTTGTACAACCGTGCATTCATGTTAATTAACCCTACACTTTGCAAGTGCTCGTGACCCGTATAGCCCCTATCAAAGAACGTAAGATGCGACAAATTGTTACCAGCCCCATCTTGAACCACTGTTACAGCACCCCAGGGGTCAAACATGCGCTTTTCTAATACCTCTCCATGGTCGTTTGTAATGGCTAATATACTACTTTGATAATCTCTGTGCAAATAAAAATAGTTGGAGCTAGTGCCATCGCTTTTTACGACTACAGGTGCCGTGTAAGCACTGCCGCCAATATAGGTAAGAAATTCTGTTGTTTCAGGATTGTTAATATCGCCCTGTTTAAAGCTAGCGGTAATTTCCATACTACCATCGGCACTATAATAACGTCGGTAGGGGCGTCCAAATTTTTCACTTTCTTTATTGCCATAATACATCACCGAGCGTTGTTCATTGCCGTTATACCCAAAGCTTATTGCCATTGATTGCTCTAGATTGCTAATTTCTATGGGAGCTTTGAAGGCATTATAAGTAATGTTTTGCGCACTACTAAATCGATTGCTCAATGGCGTATCGGGCATTGGAGCAATGCGTGTATTCTGATAGGGGCGATCATTATTATAACTGTAATAACCAACCTTGTTGTTGGTAATCCTACCTCGGTTGTCATAGCCTTGAGTACTGGTTACTACATTTTGTATGATTAAATCATCAACATTAAAAGTGGTATAAGGGGTAAGAGTACCACCTGCAATAGGGAGTAATCCATTGGTAGTTGTACTATCTTGTATTACAAATTTAAGCGATAACAAAGGGTTGGTGGCAACTGTATTGGTCGTCGCATATTCGGAGTCTAAAGTTCCGTTTTCAACAGTACCAAGAAATACTTCGTTAGTACTACTGCTATCGTTAGGGTCTGTTTCTACCATCACGGCCTGGACGATCACAGGAGTTCCTATCATATCTGTTTTGTTACTAATAATGGCTTTAATACGCAATTTGTGGCACGAATTGGCATCTATTTCAGGCAATGTTCGTGATGCAACCCCATTTTTTAAAAATACCTTTAACGTACCTGCATCATTAGTCACCGAACCCACATTGGTATTATTGCCAGAAGTATTCGTGAATATAAATCCATCTTTAGAGGGATAATTAAAAGGTAGCGTAAGCAAGGTTTCACTGTTAGCATCCCAAGCGGTAAGACGGTCTAAATGATCGTATGTAAAATTTTCGGTAGTGTCAAACATGCTGTTGTAGCGCGAATTCAAATTACCAAGGACTGAGTCAAACGAGGTGTTAAGCGTCATCACATTGGTGCTTCCTAACTGGTGCTGAAACTGTGTGGCATAGCCAAATTCATCATACCTATTGCTGATAGTAATACCATTACCCAATCGAGCCTCAAGGAGGTTGCCTCGTGCATCTACTTTTTTTGCTGACCATAAGTTAGATAAGCTCTCATTATCCATCAACTGATTTTCGACACCATTTTTGTCAGAGTAGTTATGTTTAATAGTCTTGGTACTGTTTTTCCCAAAAGCACTTGCGGTACTGGTTTCAACATCAACACGGCTAAAGGCATCAAAGGTAAGTTTCTTGGTAAAAACAGCAGTACCCGAGGGTAGCAGCGACTGTGTTTCATCAGTGCGATTCAATCGGCGTTGTGGGTCATACGAATATTTAAGTAAGCTATCGCCATCATTAGGATTAACTACTGTAATTTGATCCAACAATTTGGTGTCAGGGTTATAACTGTAGGTGCTTAAAATGTTGGTTCCGTCAGCAGGCGTGAGCCCTGCAACCAATTTGGTTGCTATTCTGCCACTCAATCCATCATAGGTATAAGTAGTTGTTCCTTTTGGGGTTACTTCTGTTAAGAGTTCGCCATAAGCATCATAACTATAAGTGTTGTGGGTAGACGAAGACAGATCATCCAATAAAATTTTTCTACCCCAATTGTCATACTTCATCCTGGTTTTTAACCCGTCATAATCAGATTCTAATAGATTGTAATCAGCATCATATTTATAATTTACCGTGCCTCCGGGTTCGTCTATGGTAGTAACCACCTGTCTGTTAGCATCAATTGTTTTAGTTTTAGTCATCACAGTATCTTGAACTGTTACAGTCAATCCGTCATAGGTTGTATGGACTACTTTACCTGTAAAAGAGGTTACTCTTACAGGTCTAGAGTAATCGTCATACTCATAAACGGTCCATTGAGAGGGGTCGGCACCTTCAAAATAGGGTTCGCTGGTTCGGTATTTTCTGCCAAAGGCATCATATTCGGTGTTGACATAAGTCCAAACACCTTCAAGATTTTTGCTTCCTCGTCGTACCTCACGTGCCAATACATCTTGCTCTATAAAAGAACAACTGCCATCAGAAATTCCATTTTCTGCTGTTTTGGTTACTGTGGTTCTATAAACATCTCCTACTCGGCTATAGGCATAATGTGTAGTAATGCCCAAGGTATTATCGGTAACGCTAGTACGCTTACCCCAAGTGTCATAAACGCTAATGGTAGTTTGTGCAAATGGATTAGTAGCCTGCAAAACAGTTCCATAGAGAAGATCAAAACTATCGTTAGTGCTTATTAATCCTTCGGCATCGGTAACCTTCTTTACAAACCGGTTAGTTGAGTCATATTCATAAGAAATTTTTCGAGGCGTAACATCATTTACCCCAACAGTAGTGCCTGTAGCACTAACTTCTTTGTCTTTTAGCAATCCATTGGGGTAATAGTTCATTTTTTCTACCATGGTTACAGGGTCGAGTGTAACGCCATCGGGGAGGTACACATTTTTATCTATTTCAGAAATAGTGCCATTTAAATATGAAAAAGTTTCTGATGATGTTTTGGTATCTCCATAAGCTTTTGCGATTGTTGTAGTTTTGTGCGGGCGTCCTATATAATAATCACTACCCAGACCAAAACTAGGCGTATCATATTCTTTCGTTACAGTTGTACTTCCTTGCAGGGTAGAGCCAATATAATTGTTAGTAATCACGTTTATTGGCAAATTATAATCAGATGTATAGCCTTCATAAATAGTTTCTGTAACAATACCCGTTACATAATCTGTCGCTACTTGTTTATGCAACAATAGAGTGTATGGAAAAATAGTTAGATTAGGAGTAGGAAAATTATTTTCTGTTTTATTCATTAATCCTGTAGATAAATCGCTCGAAAAAGAGAAATCATCGCTACTGGGTTGCGTGGTATAAGTTCGAAGGATAGCACCGCGCAATAATGGGTCGGTCTCACTTACCGACCATATTTTTTTATCTTCTGGAGCAGTGTACCAAGCACTTCGTGCTGTTTTAACAAAACCAATACTCCCTATGCCATTGAGTTGTATCGCATAGCCATTGTATTTAAAATCTTGATATTTAACGTTACCCGAAGTAGTGTTTTTTAATTGTTGCACCAGCTTGTTATTGGGTATTTGTTTTAACTCAACAAAGGGATAATTCAATGTATTACTTGAAGAATAAAAATCAGAGGACAACCCATACCCATTGTTAGCAGTACTGCTTTGCATTGAGGCATAGGTAATTTCATCTACCATAGCACCATTGGATTGCGTTACTTTTTTGATAAGATTTTCAGTACTTAAATTACGTGTAAAATCAATATAGGTAATTGTTCTAGGGAAACTACCTCCACCATGATCGCGAAAAATTAACATATCACTAGATAATCCTCTATATTTAATATCGGCTACTAAAGGAATTGGATAACTGTTGTCATCACTAACATGATTATCGGGTGAATGATAGTTATAGATAAAACTTGATGCACCCGCTGCATTGTTGCCAATATTATTGATAAAAGTAGAAATAGACCATCTAGAACTACTATTAGTCGGATCCCAAAAACCACCCACCAGATAAACTCCTACTAATGATTCTACTAAATCGGTTTTCCCGTCTTTATTGACATCTACGGCATAGTAATTATGAAAATCATCGCCTGTACGTTTGACATAATCGGTTATTACATAAGATTGTTTGTCAAAATAAATTCCACCCGATGGTCTGGGATTACTGAAATAGATATTCCAAACTGGATTTCCAGAATCTCGACCATCACCATTGGGTATCATAATGTCGGGTTTTCCATCTCCATTATAATCGCCAAAGAGCATTGGCTTATCGGCAGCATAACTATCAAAGTTTCCTTGCCCGATAATTTCGAGTTCCACCCAAGGAGCAGCAGAAAGTTGTTTAAAACTCACTATTTTATAATAGGAATCATTTAGTACTAAAATATCTGCCTTTCCATCAGAATTAAAATCCATTACAAATTTTTTAGTGCCAGACATATAAATATTTGGATTTACTACACTACAATTTCCTGCTGTATTTTCAGCATTTGACACATTTGGATTTAAGTCTATCAATCGTACTTCATTGTAATTGGGAGAAAGAATGTGTTGATCTAAACAAGGATGTGGATCATAGGGCTTATTAGTTGGCGTGGTAGGTGCTTCCAGTCCATAAAAATCTTGCTCAAAATGCGAAAATATTAATACTTCAGAAAGTCCATCACCATTAAAATCACCTTCAAGATATTCTGTAGATTGTTTAATTTTAGGAGCAACTAGGGGTTGTGGTTGAAGGGAGTCAGCAGGACAGCCATCATGATAACCATATGAATTATCAAAAGGTATATTCTTAGTATAATCTAAAATAATACCAGTAGCACTGTCATTTAATTTATGAATTTTAAAAGCAATATTAGTTAGCGTTTCATCGGCAAAAACAATAGATTGTTTCTGGGTTAATTTATTATTGGTTAAAGTAGTTGCAGTAAATTTTTGTCTGGCAGTTGTATTAAAAGGAATTGAAGTAGTATTGGAAACTCCAGTAAATAAATTAGTATGCAAAATATTGTTTTCTACAATATCCATTTTTCCATCACCATCAAAGTCACCTGTTAATTGTGCTCCATCATTTATACTATAACTATCGTTGGTTAGAGTAGTCACTTCATTAACGGTATCAGGAGTAGTAGTGTACTCAAAAACAACAGGATTAGCACTTTCGCCTTCGCCATTAAATTCTCTAATTTGAGTTACTCTTTGATATCCTAATTGGGGATCTGTTTCATGTCCAATTCGATATTCTTTAAACAAAGCATCATTAGTAAACACTTTAATGTTATACAGCAACTCTGCTTTTTCAATTTGTACTCCTTTAAAATAGCCTTTTTCCGAACGAGCAGCATTTGTATAACTAAATTTTATAGTGTTTAAAGGCGAGGTATTGCTATTGGTATTAGCGCTAAACTGTATGGTGTCAATGCATAAACTTTTGTCTAAAGGTTGGCTATAGTTATAAAGTATAAAGTTTCCTTCGGCATCTTCATACCTTACGATATAATAAGCAGATAAATCTACAGCATGCATTCCCCCAAAATTTCCATACCAAGAGCGAGAACCGTCTGGGCTAGTAACAATAAAATAGAGATCTTTTCCACTTCCCTTTAATTCTATTTTAGTATTGCTTTGCACTTCAGTTTCATAAATAGAACCATCTTCCCAATAATTTCCGGTCTTTATCAATAATCGTTGCCCTTCTAATGCTAATTTATCATTCTCGTCAAAATCAACTCCGTCTTTAAAACCGTCAATGTCTAGTCTGGTAGCTATTCTACTAATATAAGAAATACCGCTAATGTTCCAGCCTTGTCCGGCTATACCACTATTTTGCCCACTAGCATAAGTAATATTGATTGTGGGTCCAACACTACTAATACTTGGTGGTAAGGCAATAGGTAGGGTATAAGTAGCTTGTCCAGACGAGGATATTTCTAATTTACCTTGAGTATCATGATATTTTTGCCCAAAAAAGGAAGTAGTAACAAAAAGTACTATAATCGATAGACGTATTTTCATAACTATTCTCCTTTAATAATTTTAAATGTTTTTTGTTCACCATTGCTATACATAAATTGCACAAAATAAATACCTTGTGGATATCCCTCAAAAGACAAGGTATAATTAGTAACCATGTTTACATCTTTGTAATCTTTAAGTAAATCTCCAGCTATATTGTTAACCACTATATGATTAAGGTTGTTGTTATCTATGATTTGCCATTCCATGTATAATTCATTCTTTACAGGATTTGGATAATATTTTACATCCTTATAAATAGGGTTGTTCTGTAAAGTAGTCTTTGTAGGACTTATTTTATGATCAGTTAATAAATAAATCTGTACATAAACGGCAATTTGATTTCCTGCAGCATCATAGCCAAAGGTTAATTGCTGCCCAAAAGAAGCGCATCCTAGTAGTAAAAAGATGCCTAGTAGTAGTTTGTTTTTCATGATAAAAAAAGTTAAAGATTATAGAGATGATTTTATATTTAAGAATCCCTTTTTTGATTGAAACTTCTGCTTTAAATTTCTCATTTGTAAAGTAATTTATTTAAAATCAATCCATCAGAAGTAATTATCAAAAACGTTAGCTCATTTTATTTGTAGAGTAGAAACGCCACAAAAAAGGTATAGACAACCATTTTTAATAAAAGGTTACTTGTTCTGTAGACGGTTTGCTGTTGTATATCATGAAAAGAAAATATTTAATCAAAAACGCTAAACGAAATCTAAAATAAGAATCTTGTTTAAATACATAAAATAATTCCTAAAACATTAACAAATAAGGATGTACAACAATACTATTTGTTAATTTATTCTCACTATATGCCATAAAAAAACCTCGCGCAGTGGCGAGGCATTCTAAAAGAAAGTGATAATAAGCATTAATATTTTTTTCAAATAAATCCCAATCGTTTGACTTCCCTCAACAATCCTTCTTTATCCGTAACTTCAAAAACAGAATTAATCTTGACAATACGCTTTTGAATAGCTCCTTGAGAAAGAGATATGACCTCATGCAAATCTTTAATTCGAATTCCTAACGCTAAATATTGAATAATCTGTCGATTATAATCTTCTACAATAAGTTCCTTTTTCCAAATCTCTCGGATACATTTTTCAACCGTCGGGCTTTTATAACTTTCACCACCAATAACTTCTTCAACAATTTTGAGAAGACCTATAGGGGTAAGATCATTTTTAATAACCAATCCATCTGGTCGTAGGCATTTCCAAATATCATAAACGGTAATTAATTCGGTATGAGCAGTTATAATAATAATTTTTGTTTGCGGCATTTTCGTACTAAGCACTAAAGACAATTCCTTCCCAGAGGCAATAGGGGGGGCAATACATTCTGGTACATCCAAATCTATGATAGCAATATCATAGCCATATTTGGCTTTTTCAATTAAATGATAAGCTTGCTCACAAGTAAAAGCAGAGTCAAATACAGGAATTGAAAATTTCGCAGTTCTTTTAGACAAGGCTAAAACGTAACCATCTACGGTCATGGGATGATCATCAACAAGTAATACATTCATAAATAAAAATTTAACATAATAGGTAGTTATACAACACCTTGAAATAATTTCTCTTAAGTAGATTGCACCCCAATTGCTCAAGTTACAAAATGAGATTTTCTTACATTATTATCGACGAAAACGACGAAACTGAAAAACAAATAATAGGACTTTTTGAAAATTTTCCTAAATATTTTTGTGCAGGTATAATAAAAGATAATCAAAATGCAATAGATCAAATTATAAAATTAAAACCGCAATTAGTTTTCTATACAATTCCAACCAAAACTAATGAAAATACTTTTACCTCAAAAAATATTGCAGAGCTTTTTCAATACTCTGATGCAATACCATATTTCATTGCAATAAGCAAATCTGAGAATAAAGCATTGGAAGCAATACAATCTGGCGCATCCGATTTTATTATTGAACCTATGAAACTTAATGTAATTGGAAAAAGCCTCTTCAAATTCGAAAAAAGAACACCTCCTAACGCAATCAACGCAATTTGTATTAAATCATACAGCGATTACCAATTTGTTGCATTACAAGACATTGTATACCTAAAAGCTGACAATAATACTACGGATATCAAATTACACCAAGGCAAAATCATCAACGCCTACAAAACATTAAAACACTTTGAGAATACCCTACCATTCTATTTCCTTAGAATTCACAAAAGTTATATTGTCAACATACACTATGTATCCCGTATCCATTTTAGTAAATCCAAATGCTACATGAACTACAATGAGATATTACCATTTTCAATCAACTATAGAGACAATATCGACGCAATTGTGAGAAAAATAAACATCTAACACTTCAGGTATGTTTACACCACACGATTTGAGGATTATTTATACGTTGCCTAAATATTACGTTATCTGCACTTTTTTCAATCCATATTCTCTATAATCTATAATTTATTCTGTATTCTCTACTATGGACTATCTACTATTGACTATCTACTATTGACCATCTACTATTGACCATCTACTGTCTACTATGCACTATGTACTAAGCATCCTAAATATGTTGAAGTACTTTTGGGTTTATCCGGTACCGCCATCTTCCAACTTCCTAAAACACCCAATTTCACCACGTTGTTATACACTAATCCTATCCTCATCCATGTACTCGCTATAAGCCCCTAAAAAGAATAGATTTAATAAAACTTTCACACGTAATTTGTCTTGATTTTATCGATGAAATCAAACGAAGCTTCATAAATAAATTACTGCGAATGGGGAACCATTTACCATGAAAAAATGGCATTCAATGTAATTCAGAAAGACTAATCCCAACCCTTTCTAAAAAAAAGACATCTCTGATGTCCCGATAATCTATTACTAATTTTTTAATCTTTTAATTATGAAAAAGCTAATCCTCGCAGTGGGCTGCATTGCGGCAATAACAACTTTTGCTTCCTGTACAGCAGAGAGCTCAAACGATTCAAATCATAAAGTAAACAAGACCAAGTATTCTAAAGTAGGAGATACTATTGGAAATGGAGGCAAAGGAACCCCTCATTAATTAAACACTATAAAACCAGATGATTAATAACATTATCTGGTTTTATTATTTATTTTTGAGGAGTAATTGTTAATTCTCATTAAAATTGAAATTAAAAATCATACTAGTAAACATAATTATACTAATTCTTTTATTGATGTCGTGCAAAAAGGAATCTGACATTACAAATAAAAGTAAAGTGTTATTGATTTTACAAAAAATAAATAATTTAAACGGTAATGAAAAAACGCTAGACAGTTTATATCAAAAATTACTTGAAAATAGAAATGATTCTATAAATAGAAATTTATTGTTTCAAATTGGAAATGTGTATTACTATAATAAAGGTTTAGATAAATACCAAAAGATTATTAAACAGATAAATAGATTAGCATTAATAGCTAATGATTCTATTCAAATAGCAAAATCACTTCAATATTTAGGTGACTATTATGATGAAAAAAATCAATTAGATAGTGCATTTAGTTGTTATAATAAATCTGAAAAATTATACTTTTTAATTAATGACACAATTAACCATAGCAAACTTAAATTAAAAAAAGCAGGAATTTTATATGATAATGGGAATTATAATGAAAGTGAAATTGAATTAGTAAAAGCATTAAAATTACTCAACAAAAAAAACGCCTATCGTTTAACCTTTACTTGCTATAATATAATAGGTCTTGATTTAATTGAATTAAAAAATTATTCTAAATCATTGTATTATCTTGATTTAGCACTTAATCAATTAAATAAACTAGACCGATCAATTGATAATGACATTACTTTTTGTCGCTCCACATGCCAAAATAATATCGGGAATGCCTATCTTAAGATGGAAAACTATAGAAAAGCACAAGAGTTTTATGAAAAGGCAATATCAATAAAAGGGTTAAACAAATCCAATCCCGTTTTATATGCTATGATTTTAAGTAATTTGGCCTACTCAAAAATTAAAAAAGGAGATCCAATTACGGCAAAAAAAATGCTTTTTGAATCATACAAAATTAGGGATAGTATAAAATCAGACGCTGGTATAATATCAAGTAAATTCTATATCGGGGAATATTATCTTTCACAAAAAGACACAATCAAAGCAATTGAAAGTATTACCTATTGTTACAATCTATCCAAAAAAGTAAAAAGCAGTTCAGATGTTTTAAATTCACTTAAATTACTAACAGAAATAGATGTTAAAAATAAAGTTTTCTATGCTAAGGAGTATTTCAGAGTAAACGACAGTCTTCAACTGGCAGAAAGAGCTACTCGAAATAAGTTTGCACGCATTGAATTCGAAACAGACAAAGTCGTTAATGAAAATTCTATTTTGATAAAAAAGGAAACCTATATCATCATTGGTTCTATGACCATCCTTTTTATAATAGGAACCTTTTTCATTTTGTATAGGCTAAAAACTAAAAATAAGGAGCTTAAATATATTCAAGACCAACAAGTCAAAAATGAAGAAATCTATCAGTTATTATTAAAACAACAATCCATCTCGGAGGACTCTCGAAAAGAAGAACGAAGTCGAATTGCTATGGAATTGCATGACGGAGTGGTCAATAGTGTGTTCACGTCAAGATTCAATTTAATGCAATTACAGTCTGATCAAAATGATAAAAAAGCAGAACTAATAAAAGAACTTGAAAAAACAGAATCAGAAATCCGAAGAGTGTCTCACGAATTAAAAACAAATCTAAATTTCAATGATGATAGTATAATCAATATGATATCCAATTTGGTAGAATCTCAAAAGAATGAATGGAATACTCAGTTCGTGCTAACCATTGATAAATTCATTGATTGGAGTAAAATCTCAGTAGAGGCAAAAATGAATAGTTATAGAATCATTCAAGAGGTATTGCAAAATGTAAACAAATATTCAAAGGCCAAACGATGCATGGTAGTATTACTAAAAACAGGCAGTAAAACAACTATAAAAATCTCAGATAACGGAGTTGGCTTCAATACCCAAAAATACAAAAAAGGAATAGGATTAAACAACATAAAAGAGAGAGTCAAAGCAATTCAAGGAACTTTATATATAAAATCCAATCCAACCAAAGGGACAACTATTGAAATAGTTTTTTAGAAAATGATTTTCAAATAGGTTTTAAATAGCTTTTAAATTTTCAGATAGGGAACATCAAATCAAAATCTACAGACAAAATTCTCCTTTGTCCATTATTACGCATTTCTGAAATGCGACAAACGTTCCATATACGCTATTTTCAGCCTATTATAAACATGATATCTCCAATCTATGGCTACATTAGGCGCAATCATCTGTAATTATTTCGAAGCTTTTGAGAATATTTAAAATCTAAAACGTAGTATATCATAATTAAATTTAACACAATAGGGTGTACAAATTCCTATTGTGTTAAATAACACAAGTAAGTGTTTATTTAATAAATATTTAGCAATAATTTTAGAATCTATATAATCCCAAAATTTGGTAAATCCTTAAAGCTAACATGAAAAAATACCTCTTAAACATAAATGAAGAAAACATCGGACCATTCGACAAAGAAGAACTAATAGCCCAAAAAATCAATAAAGAAACCCTCGTCTGGACTCAAGAAATGGACGATTGGAAAAAAGCAGGAGAAATAGACGAATTAAAAGCAGTCTTACTTTCCATACCATCACCAATTAAAGAAAACAACAAACAAAAAAAGCCAGCAAAAACAAACTATCTAAAATACCTATTCATCGCAGCCGGAATACTAATTGTAATTGCGATTATCAGTAATAAAGTAACATCAGGCACCTCAACGGCTACTACAAAAGAAGACGATACCCAAAACCGACAAATTAGAAACCACATCAACGAACTAATACCCGTAAAAACCAACCAATACACCGTTGACGGTTGGGGAGGAATAACCAATTTAAACATCATCGTACAAAACAACACCGATTATACGATAGATAAAATAACAGTAGCAATTGATTACATCAAAAAAAATGGAGATACCTACAAAACCGAAAAGCTAACCTTTGAAAACATACCACCCCATCAAGACAAATCATTAGCAGCACCCGACAGCAACAGAGGCTTATCCGTAAACATCAAAAAACAAACCATAAAATCAACACAACTCAACCTCTGTTATGATGCAAGCAACATACCCCAAGTAGGAAATCCAGACCCATACAAATGCAATCCATGACAAAACACAAAAAATAAAATTTGGTTCTTAAAGGCATCAATTCAATCACCGAGACAAAAGATGCCTTTAATAAAACAAATAAACTAGAAAAACATAAACCTATAACCACAAACCTTATAACCTCAAAGTAATATATCATGAACAAAATAATCATCCTTACACTATTGATATCCTATCAGCCTTTGAATCCTCACATACTACCGTAGGCGGCAAATGCACTGGCTCTAAATCCTGTACCGACTGCAAAAATTGCAAATACTGCAAATACTGCAAATACTGCAAACACTGCAAACACTGCGCAAAAAGCGGCGGCACTTGCGGAGTGTGCAAATAAGAATATTAATTTTTCTATTTATAAAAAAATGTTGACATCAGTCAATTTAGAAATAGAATATTTATAGTGTAACATAAAAAATAGAATATGTCTAAAAATCAAATCAAAATTTCCTTAACAGAATTCATGAATTTTGTCAATAAATCCGGAAGCGCAAAATCAACAGTAGTTTCAGCAGCTAAAAGAAAAAGAGAAGAAGAATACAAGCACTTTGAAGATTATTGGAATCCATTTAAAATTAAATTAAAATCAGTGCATAAAAAAAATGGAAATCATGAAAACCTTAAAGAGATAATTGATGATATAAATCCAGAAAAAAAAGAAAACTACATAAAATCAATTGATGGATATTGTTCGTTTTGGAAAAAAAGAAAAATTTCGTGGTTTAATCCTCCAAGAAAAACATGGATTGATGGAGATGTTCGTATTGAATTAAATCCTGAATTAGGTTTGCAAATAAATGACAAATTATATGTTATAAAACTTCATACATCAGCTAATGATAAAATAGATAAGCGACATGCCGATTTAATTTTAAATCTTATGGAAAACGAATTGAGAAATAAGGTTGGAGGAGATGAAATAATTTTTGCACTATTGGATGTCAAAAATGGTAAATTATTTGAAAATAAAACTAAAGATATCTCATTGATGCCACTGTTAAAAGGTGAAGTTAAAAGTTTTGAAACCATATGGAAAAATTTATAAAAAAATAAATTTTGATTACACTAAAAATTACAACGCGATTTATTTCATAAAATAAATCAAAGAAAATCAACTTCAAATACTAAAACACATCACCATGCACCAATCCTACTGGGACGACTCCAAATCCGGACAATTCTGCACCCGACTTATATTCAACAAAATGAAGGGATTAGGAAATTGGAAACAAGGAATGTTGAGTAGTTAAAAGAAATTTCTCTCTAATTAATAAAAATACAAAATATGGCAAATTTTAAAATGCTTTTTTCGGATTATTTCAATATCGACCAATCAATTTTGGACAAATATGGAGCACTTAATATTTGCCTTTCGGCTGATATGCCATTATTTATTGATCCTTTTTTATTATTCGCATCTGAAGACGAAGAATATAAAAAACTACATCAAAGTTTAATTGACCATATATTAATTCTTAAAAAAATTGCTTTAGAAGATAAAGAAGAAGCAATAAATAATAGTTTATTCCGCTTTCCTGAAATAAAACAAAATTGGTTAGGAGTTTCTAAATTTGGAAATGAAGGACATGGATTAGGAAAAGATTTTGCGAAAAAAATGGTTAAATCATTCAATGGTTTTTATAAATCCTTTGGAAATGAAGAAATAAGTTCTGAAACGCATATTGAAAAGTTAACAATAATGAACCCCCGAGTTGGTCGAGATTTTATTAGTGATTTTACAACAAATTTAATTTTTGATTTTTTGTTGCAATACACTCAGACTTTTGCATTGAAATATTTATCACAAAGCCAAATCAAAGAGTTTAGTATTAATTCTGTCTTTGACAAAAGGTACAATCGTTGGATGCCAAAAAAATATCAATTACCCTATTTGTATCTTGAGGGAAAAGGAGATTATATTATATTAACGCCTTTAGATATCTTGACTAAAGATGAAGCAGCTATTAATAATTCTGAATTTTATTCTAATTTTCAATCAGTTGCAAATAGTATTAAAAATGCTGATTTAAGAAATTCAATTAATGAATATTTTAGAGGCCTTTTACCGAAAAAACCAACAAAAACGGATAGAACTTCGGCAATTAATAGAACAGTTAACAAGTATCCTGAAATTATCGATTATTATATAAAATCAAAAGAAGATAATAAGGAGAGTGTCGTGAATTTAACGAAGGATAGAATTAGAAGGCTTACATCTGAAATTATCGATGCACTTTCATCATTGGGAGATATTTTATTTGATAAAAGTGATTTTTATAAAATTTTGCCTAATAGTTACGACGAAGCTTTAAATAGAGTGCGTTTTTTGAAAGAAGTAATTGAAAACAATGATGGGTATAGAGTTTTTTATAAAGATGGAATAGCGATAAGCAAGGAAGAAACAATTCAAAGAATTTTTAGATTAACATGGTATGCTACTCCATTTGATGTTAATTCAGAAGTTAATAATGGTCGTGGACCTGCGGATTATAAAGTATCTTATGGTGTGGATGATGCTACAATTGTCGAATTCAAACTAGGAAAATCATCATCATTAAGCAGAAATCTTGCAAATCAAACTGATATTTATAAAAAAGCATCAAAATCAGCAAATGATATTAAAGTAATTTTATGCTATAATGAAGGAGAAATTAAAAGTGTTGAACGCACATTAAATCAATTAAATTTAGTAGACCAAGAGAATATTGTAATCATTGATGCTTCTCCCAAAAAGTCCGCATCATTAGTCAAAAATTAAAAGCCTACAATCATTCAGAATTTAAATAAATATCATTATTAGTAGGTACAAGATAGTATTTTGAACCTACAAACAAACGGCAGCAAAAAAATATAAATTTATGTTTTATCGCCTAAAAAGCATCACCATGCACCAATCCTACTTGGACGACTCCAAACCACGATTGCGAGGATTTGAAATCCGTGCTTAATCAATATTAAAAACAAAAAACTATAATCAAAAGAGCAATTAAATCAAGACCAAAAAGAGCAGCACATCAACAGGAAACCCAGACCAACGTCAACAAGACAACAATGGAACCCCTGGCAATACTCCATCATTAAAACCATCAAAAGCAACACCAAAAAATAGTATTAATGTAAAACTACAAACACTTAAAAAGTTATAAATCATTGATGAAAAGATACAAATTAGCCACAATTTTTCTTAAACCAAAAAAATTCAATAATCTAAATCAATTTTTTAATTCACATAATTAATTATGAAAGAAATCCTACATTTAGTATTCACATATCCCGAGAGTTATTCTCAAGAAATAATTGATAAAGATATCGCTGAGTTGGAAACTCCAAATATTAAAATTCATATCGAGAGACATGAAAATGAAGCATATGCAGCTATGGAATGGATAGTTCCAACTCTATTTTCAGGAATTGTGTTAAAACCATATTTTGAATCTTTTTTTCAAGAAGCTGGTAAAGATCATTATCAATTATTAAAAAAAGGCTTAAAAAAAATGTTAGCCAGCGGAAGAGAAACTGATGTTAAACTAATTACTCCTGCCGAATCTACTCAAAAATTATCTAAAAGTTATACTCAATCGTTAGCTGTTTCAATATTATTTCAAACAAAAACTGGGCGAAATATAAAATTGCTATTCGACAATAATCTAAAATTTGAGGATTGGGAAAACCAACTTGAAGAATTTTTAATTTTAATAAGAGAACATTATCAAGATTATCCAAATGACAAAATCTCAGAAAAAATTAAAGATTTATCTCATAAAGAGTATTATATAATTTATGTCATTTTGAGTCCTGAAACTAAAGAATTAGAATTTCACGATGACTTAACTTTGCTTTCCAAAATAAAAAAAACTTGAACACCTAAGCATTCAAACCAGAACCAAAAAGAAAAGCAACATCAACAGGAAAACCATACCAAGGCTAACGTGATAATAAAAAAAACACAAGGCAATACACCATCTTTAAAACCTTCAAATCAATAATAAAATATACTCAAATGCTTCTCTAACAGTTAAAAATTATATAGTATTGATGCTATAAACAAGTTAAAGACAAGCTTACGGACACAAACTAAAAACTAAAAAAGACATATGAGAATCAAGACAATAAAAATAAAAAATTTCAGAAGTTATAAGGACGAAGTCGAAATTGAGTTTGGAGACTTAACTGCTTTTGTTGGTAAAAATGACATTGGAAAATCAACTGTTTTAGAGGCGTTGGATATTTTTTTCAATGATGGTAAAGGTGTAATCAAACTTGACAAAGACGATGTTAATAAACATGCACTTGCAATAGGCAATACCGAAACAATAATTTCTGTTTGTTTTGAAGATTTGCCGACTAATATTATTATTGATAGTACAAATCAAACTACATTACTAGCTGAATATCTTTTAAACTCAAGCAATCAGCTAGAAATAATTAAAAGATATTCAAACGGCGGGAAAGAAAAAGTATTTGTTAAAGCAAATCACCCAACAAGCGACACTTGCAAAGACTTGTTGTTAAAAAAGAATACAGAACTTCAAAAAACAATCAGGGATAACTCAATTACTTGTACTAATCAAACTAAAAACGCAGTGATGCGAACATCAATCTGGACGCATTTTAGTACTGACCTTCAATTGTCAGAAATTGAAATAGATGTAACAAAAGGCGACACAAAATCAATTTGGGACAAATTGCAAACTTATTTACCACTTTATTCATTATTTCAATCTGACAGAAAAAATAGTGACGGAGACGATGAAGTTCAAGACCCTCTGAAAGAAGCCGTAAAACAAATTTTAAACGACTGGACTTTGAAAGCAAAGTTCGATGAAATAGCTACAGAAGTAAAAAATAAGCTACAAGATGTTGCAACAAGAACTTTATCAAAAATTCAGGAAATGAATCCTGAGGTTGCAAGTAGTTTAAATCCAGTTATTCCAGCAACAGAAAGTTTAAAATGGACTGACGTTTTTAAAAGTGTTTCAATTGCTGGAGATGAAAATATTCCGATTAACAAAAGAGGGAGTGGAGTAAAACGCTTAATTCTTTTAAACTTTTTTAGAGCAGAAGCAGAAAGAAGAAAATTACAAGAAAATATTCCAAGCATTATTTATGCGATTGAAGAGCCTGAAACATCACAACATACCGATCATCAGAAAAAACTCATTAAAGCATTTTTTGAACTTTCAAACACGGTAAATACTCAGGTAATTATTACTACTCATAGTCCAACTTTAGTAAAGGAATTAGAGTTTAAACATCTTAGACTTGTGAAAAATAACAGCGGAACAAAAACAATTGAAAGTGTTTTACCTAATAGCTTGCCATATCCATCTTTGAACGAAGTGAATTTTTTAGCATTTTCAGAAATAACAGAGGAGTATCATAACGAATTGTACGGTTATATTGAACTTGAAAGTGAACTAGCAAATTATAAAAACGGAAAACCTACCGTTGCATATAATAAACAAATGAGAGATGGTACAATTAGAGTGGAACAAATAGTATTGACAGAATATATTAGACATCAAATTCATCATCCAGAAAACACAAACAATCCAAAATACACTTTTGTACAACTTACAGATTCAATAAACTCAATGCGTGCATTTATACAAACACTAACACCATAAAATGCGGTCCGCCACCGTACGATTCCCATCGCGTAGCAAACAAATAAAAAAAATGGAAAACAAAAACTCATGACCACACAACCAATCAAACCAGGACCAAAAAGAATTGCAACATCTACTGGAAAACCAAACCAACGTCAACGTGACAACAAAGGAATGCCAGGCAACATACCATCGTTAAAACCATCAAAATCAACACCAAAAAAGTAGAATTAATATACTATTAATAGTTAAAAATTATATATATCATTTTTAATATTAATTAGTTATACCTAAATTTAAAAAATACAATAATATGCTACTATTTGACATAGACAAAATTGAAAACACTGAAATAGACATTTATTTCAAATACGATTATCTTGACACAAATGAATTAACTGAACTTTTGAGCAGACTTGACAGACTTTACAAGATTTTGCTTGACAATTCATTTCCTGTATATTTTTCAGAAAAATACGGACAACCATTTAGAAATTTTTTGGAAATAGAAAGTATAAATACAGGACAATCCATTAGAATTAGATTTAAAGAAGGTTGGAAACCAGAATTTCGAGTAAGAAAAAAAGATCTTGAAATAAACATACCCATAAAACTTGGAATACCGGCTATTGTGCTTTATTTTTTATTAACAGGTGCTCAAAAAATTACAAGTATGCGAAATGACTACCTAGATGGACAATTGAAAGAATTAGAACTTAAACTAAAACAAATGGAACTCTACGAAAAAATGGAAGACACAGAAAGATACAGAAGTCCATTTCCAAGTAGAACATATCAAAGACAGGCTACCGAAATGATGAATTTTATTATTAATAATCAAAATATAAACTTCATCGAAATAAACGGAACAGTTGTAAAGGACGAACAATAAAAACCCCGCTATCAAATGTCTCCCGACTTTGGAGCTTAATTAAAAGCAAAAAATCAATAATCAATTAAAAAAAATAAAAAATACCCTCATGGATTTAAAAGACCAACTCAAGCAAATAGGCGATCGATTCGTAAAACTAAAGGAACAAATTCAAACAGAAGAAGCGACAAAAAATGCCTTCATCATGCCATTTCTGCAAAGTTTAGGGTATGATGTATTCAACCCACTTGAAGTTGTACCCGAGTACATAACCGATATTGGCACAAAAAAAGGCGAAAAAATAGACTACGCCATTTTCAAAGACAACAAACCAACTATTCTAATCGAATGCAAACACTGGAATAAAAACCTCGATCTGCACGACGGTCAATTACTACGATACTTTCATGTTAGTAAAGCCAAATTTGGCATACTTACAAATGGAATTATTTTTCGCTTCTATTCCGACTTGGTGCAACCCAACATTATGGACGAAAAGCCATTTTTAGAAGTCAACCTCACCGACTTAAAAGATAGCCATATTGAGGAAATCAAAAAGTTTCACAAAGCCAATTTTGATGCTGATTCTATTATTAACAACGCATCGGAACTGAAATACATGAACGAGCTGAAACAACTATTTCAGGCTGAGGTAAATAATCCTTCTGCTGAATTGGTCAAGCATTTTACTAAACAAGTATATCCTAACATGATTACAGCTAAAATCTTGGAACAGTTTACTGGACTGACCAAAAGAGCCATGCAACATCATATTTCCGATTTAATCACTGAAAGACTAAAATCAGCATTAACCAAAGAAAACGAAGCAGAAAAACAAATAGCGGCAGAAGAACTAGAAGAAAGTCTTGAAAATTCCAATAAGATAGTAACCACAGAGGAAGAACTAGAAGGATTTATGATTGTAAAAACCATTTTACGACAAACCGTACCGGTCAATCGTATTCACTATCGCGACAATCAAAGCTATTTTGCAATATTATTAGACGATAACAATCGTAAACCATTGTGTCGGTTGTACTTCAACTCCAGTAAAAAATACATTGGTATTTTTGACGAACTGAAAAAAGAAACAAAAATTGAACTACAAACTTTAGACGGCATTTTCGAATTAGCAGAAACATTAAAAAAAGCGACACAGGCTTATGAAAATAGCATATAAATTTTCAATAAACTAATAACTAAAACTCATGAACACCCAAGCAATCAATCCAGGACCAAAACCAAAAAAAGAAGACGGCACCGACGACAGAAGACATTATGTAAATCCCTCAACAAAACCAAAACATCCAACATTAAAACCACATGTACCAAAAAAATAATTAACTTTTGGCTATAATCGAAAGTTAGGAAAAAGCTATCGCGAATCTGCAAAAAAAACAACTTCTTATTCCTAACACGAAAACATATTCAATACTTGTGTATATTTGAAAAAACAAAATTTATGAAATTGAAACGTAAAATAACTGCAAAGAGCAAAGAATTTTCAACTGTAAAGGAAAAAATAAATTTCATTCATAAAAATTGTCACGAAACAGAGTTGTTCGAGCCTTTGAGATTACTTTTTAAAGCAAAAGGATTCGAAAATGTAGAAATAACACACGGGAATAATGAATTTGGAAAAGATTTAGTTTTCTCAATGGTTGACTCTGCAATAGATGAGAAAATTTGGTATTCAGCAGTTGTTAAAAATAAAAATGCTCAACAAAATGATTTTGTAAGTGGCGGGGAAATTCAGCAACAAGTAGAACTTTCATTAAAACATCCATATATAAATTCATCAGGTAAACCAATCTCAATTTCACGAGTATTTGTAATTGTAAATGGTTCAGTTACAGCAAACGCAAGACAAGTACTAACTTCTAACTATGATAAATTTCTGCATTCAAGTATTTTCATTTGGGATTATCAAAAATTAATTTCTGAAATAGAAGAGTTTACTAAAGAGCTTTTTTTAAATGACGTTGAAGCGGGAATACAAATTTTTGATTCAAACCAAATAAAATTATTAAGTGATATAAGTAAAAGTAATCAATTATTACAACTTAATATGAGCGATATTGATGAGATTTTTGTTAACGTTCAAACATCAAATTCTAAATATCTGAAAAAAGTAGAAAATTATGTTCAGTTTGATGAAGATAATAAATCTAAAGTAAAAACATTTGAAGATATAGATGGATTCGATGAAATTATAAACTCTGACAAAAATTTTATAATACACGGTATTCCTACAAGCGGTAAATCTTTGTATTTAAAGAGACTTGGTATTCGATTAATAAAAGAGAAAAAAAATAATTTAGTTTTTTTCTTTGAATTTTCTAGTTTAGTAGATACAAAAAACTCTAAACTATTAGATTTGAAAGACAAAATGATTGAACAATTTAAAAATCAAACAAAAGATGAAGAAGTTAATTTTGAATCTTACGATAAAATAATTGTTCTTATTGATTCATTTGACGACATTAAAAATGAATCAATTAAAGCGGAACTTTTAAAACACATAGATGAGTTTGCATCAACTAACACTTTTAAAAATATTCAGTTAGTAATTGCAATGAGGACTACAGATATTATTGATAAAGAAAAGATATTAAATGAATTTGAAAAATCTGAATTATTACCTTTTAACCTCTCACAAGCGTTAAAATTAGTTGAAAAGATTATTCCAAATAATAAAAGTAAATCAAATGCTTTTTTGAAAGCAATGAAAGATTCTATGCTTTCATCTACTATATTAAGAACACCATTAGCGTTAACGCTAATGGCGATATTATATAGAGATGAAACAATTGATTTAGAAGAATTACCAGCTAATATTACAGAATTGTATAATAAATTTGTAGATACTTATTTAGATAGATGGGATAATGCAAAAGGAGTTACTCAGCAGTATAAATATGAACAAACAAAAAATATTTTAGGTTTTATTGCAATGGAAATTCATCTATCAGAAAGTAATTATATAACCGAAGATGATTTGAAAATTTTTCTAATTAAATTAAGAAAAGAATTTAGTTATGAAGAAATAGACAATCCGGTTGAATTTATTAATCATTTAAAATTGAAAACAGGAGTTATCAATTTCGATGAAAATGAAAAATCTTTCCATTTTTTTAATCATTATTTTCAAGAATATTTTGTTAGTCTTTGCATTGATGAAAGTAAAGAAAATGATTTGAAAGATAATTTTTTCGAAGAATGGTGGGAAAATGCTATTGTATTTTATTGTGGTAAAAATCCAAGAAGAGATGTTTTCTTATTAGATGTAAGCAAAAATATTATTCCAAGTGAAATTAAAGACACATACATTTATTTAAATTTATTGTCTAAATCACTACAAGCTAATCACGCAATTCCAATTAAAAGTAGAATTACAGTGGTAAAAAGAATGTTAGGTGAATTTAATAAATTCATAAACGATTTTATCAAAGAAGGTGCAGAAGGTAATACAATGGCTGCTGCAATTTCAACAATGGATTTGGTATTAAATTTGCGAGATTTTTTTGATAAATTATTTGGTTCTCGACATATTTCAAGTGATGAATGTATAACATTATTCGAAAATATTTTGTTAGACGAAAACAACAACCTTTCAGAATTAACAATTTATTGTATTTCATATTTTATTACTTTTCATAAAAATGATTCATCAGCACTCGAACTATTTTCACAGAAAGACAATATAAATATTATTTGGAGCAGAATTGTTTTTATAGATTTAAAATTACTTCATTATAAAGCTAAAGACATTAAATCATATAAAAGAATCAAAAGAAAAATGGATAGAAATAAATTTTTGATACTTGAAAGACTGAATGACATAAGCATCAAACAACTTAAATAATGGCCTTCTGCTACTAGCGGTTCTTTAAGAAATTGTTGATTTTAGGCTTAATTTAAAGTTTGTTTTTAGTTGTATAATCGAAAGTTTCGGGCTTACAAATCCCCAACTTGTTAAAGGCGAAACGTTACTGCAAAAGTTTAATTAAATATTCTATTTGCATAACACTACACAATGTGTAGTGTTATGCAAATAGAATAAATGAAATTTTGTCCCAAGTGTTTCCCATATTTGGGACAAAAATAAAGGAATAAAAACCACACAAACAAAATGGCTAATATAAAATTAAAGTAAAGAGTAAATATAAGAAAGTAATATAGCTTCTACAAATTAGTATTATTTTTGCTAATTATTGTATATAAATTTAATTATAACAATCTATGCTCAACTCAACCCAAATAAAATCAATAATAGCTTCTGGAGAAGGTTATACTACCGAATTCAAAGTAAGTATTCCTAGTAATCTAAAAGGAATTACAGAAGAAGTATGTGCCTTTGCAAATGCTTCGGGTGGTGTCGTTTTAATTGGAGTTGACGATGAAAATAATATCAAAGGGATAACAATTGACAATGCTAAACGTTCCGCAATTCAAAATTCTATAAACGAAATTTCTCCATCATTGCAATGTGAATTTTATTTTGTTGATGTTGATGGCAAAAATTTAGCAGTCATTGAGGTGCCGTCTGGTCAAAATAAACCGTATGTTTTGTCAGGTGCAATATACCTGCGTCAAGGTTCAAATTCTCAAAGACTAACGACCGTTGAAGAAATGAGAAACTTCTTCCAGCAAACAGATAGAATTTTCTTTGACGAAGTTTCCTGCGTAGATGCTAATATAGAAAACGACATCTCTAAAGAAAATATTAAAACATTCCGTTTTGAAGCTGAATTAGTTAATGCAACATCTGATGAACAACTATTTACCAACTTAAAATTAATTTCAAATGATGGCTATCTAAAGAATGGAACTGTTTTGTTTTTCGGTAAAGAACCAGAAGTTTTCTTTGAAAAGGCGGTTATTCGTTGTTTGGTCTTTGATGGTATAGACAAGAGATATATTGTTGATGACAAAGTTATGACCGGAACATTATATCAGCAATATCAAAAAAGTATGATTTGGCTAAAATCAAAACTAAATGTAAGATATGATATTGAAGGTGAAGGATCCAATCCTAGAAATGAATATTGGGAAATTCCAATAATTGCCTTTAAAGAAGCTATTATTAATTCATTAGCGCATCGTGATTATTATGATAAAGGAGCAAGAACAACTATTGAAGTATTTAATGATCGTGTAGAAATATCAAATCCTGGTGGTTTAGTTAGTGCAGTACCGAGAAGTGAATTTGGTAAAAGAAGTGCAAGTAGAAACCCGTTAATTTTTGGTTTATTTGAAAGAATGCGTTTAGTTGAGCAAATAGGATCTGGTATAACTCGTATTAGAGATGTAATGAATGATGAAGGACTAACTCCCCCTGAATTTAATATAGATGGAATGTTTACAGTTACACTTAGAAGACCATTTGATTTTGAAAAGTGGGTAGAAAATTGGGTAGAAAAACTAACGGATAATAGAGTTAAAATTCTTAGAGAAGTTCACAATAATCATAAAGTAACTAAAAAGGAATTAGAACAAGCTATAGGCATAAGTGCTTCTGCTATAGATAATAACATAGAAATTCTAAAAAATTTAGGATTACTTAGTAGAGAAGGTAGTGATAAAGGTGGGTATTGGAAAATCATTTCTATTTTACCATAAGTGGGTAGAAAAGGTGGGTAGAAAAACAAAAATAAATTATCTCATTCATCTACACAAAAATTACTTCTAGTCCTAGTATTCCTAGCATCAATGCTGCCGTTTGCTTCATTTCGCTTATTTCATTTCATAATAACGTGAACGTACTTCTTCGTTTAGTGGTAGATTGCCGTTTTAGTTTTCAGTTGCCACTCCTTCCCGACGCTCTAAAAAAATTACTGTCATGGTTTTTGTGTCAAAAACGCGTACGCTACGCAACTCATGCCAGACCTGCCCACGGCAACGGCGAACTCCTATAAAAAAAAATAAATACGCCGTGAGCAAATTTTTTTCCCAAAGCTTAGTTACATAATGTGGCATTATAGTGCATAAAGAACTACCTTACTCCAAATGAAAATTTCGGATGCACTATAATAACATTATGTAAAAAAGCCGCCACACCCAACGCGCTTGCCAGTGGCTCCAGGGCAACTTTTTGAGCAGCTTCCATCGCACCAGCCGGCTACTCAAAAAACCACCCTTCGCCACTGTCTTTAAGAACGTTCGCTATTTCATAGGAAACTTTACGATAATGCTTGCTTTTAAGAACGTATACGTTCTATGTCTTATCAACTGTACACATACATCGGTACTAGTTAATTTGCTTTTGTGCGTGCCATTACTTTTTCAAAACTCCATCCATTCTTAATTCTTAATTCATAACAACTATCCAGCACCCACAAAACCAAAAGAGCCAGCAAGAGTATCATTTTTCATTTGCCAGAGCGCAAATAAGGAATTGCTTTCACAATAGCTAATGCTTTGCGTTTTCACAACGCATTTTTTTCAAACTTTCGACATTCAGACTTTCGACATTCATAGGCACTAGCTATTAATAAAAGCAATCAGAACTCCCCAATGAGCAAATAAAAAAGTGATACCCTTGCCCGAGCTACTGCCGACTCACTAGGAACGTAGTTGCATTGCTTTTTGGAGATGCTTTCTGGTTACATAAGATTATTTACTGCGTACTGAAAACTGCGACTGCCAACTAACTATGAGGCATCCCCAAAAACCAAAAGAGCCAGCAAGAGTATCATTTTTCATTTGCCAGAACGCAAAGAAGGAATTGCTTTCACAATAGCCGATGCCATATCGTTACTAACCACTTTTTTCTGAACACTCCCAACTAAATACTGAACACTATTCTTGGCATCAGCTAGTAATAAAAGCAATCAGAACTCACCAATGAGCAAATAAAAAAGTGATACCCTTGCCCAAGCTACTGCCGACTCACTAGGAACGTAGTTGCATTGCTTTTTGGCGATGCTTTCTGGTTCCATAAGATTATTTACTGCGCACTGAAAACTGCGACTGCCAACTAACTATGAGGCATCCCCAAAAACCAAAAGAGCCAGCAAGAGTATCATTTTTCATTTGCCAGAACGCAAAGAAGGAATTGCTTTCACAATAGCCGATGCCATATCGTTACTAACCACTTTTTTCTGAACACTCCCAACTAAATACTGAACACTATTCTTGGCATCAGCTAGTAATAAAAGCAATCAGAACTCCCCAATGAGCAAATAAAAAAGTGATACCCTTGCCCGAGCTACTGCCGACTCACTAGGAACGTAGTTGCATTGCTTTTTGGAGATGCTTTCTGGTTACATAAGATTATTTACTGCGTACTGAAAACTGCGACTGCCAACTAACTTTTAGGCATCCCCAAAAATCAAACCCACGAAAGCGTGTAAAATTTCAGTGCCGGATGAAAAGCATTTCTATTATTTGATTTGGATTTTTCATCCGTCCCTCAAAATTTTACACCCTTTCCGAAGACGACCATCTTCCATATCAACACTCATTCCTTCAGATTTAATCCAATTAACGAGAACCTTTGGATTGAATATTCAAAATAAAAAATAAAAAAAAAGAGAGCAAAAGTAAGTTCCAGGTTTACAAAAAAGCAAGTTCAAGCCCTGCGGGTTTTTGAAAAAATCTCCACCTTATCAGGTAGTATTTTTTCAAAAAAACGTGCTTTTTTGAAACCCTCCACTTGAACAAACGGCTTTCTTTTTTTTCGTTTTTTCTTTTGAAATAAATATTCTTCGCTTTCAATTTAAAATCATGTTTGGCGAAAATTGATGTAATGAGCCGAGCATTGCGAGGCACATTTGAAGTTCAAAAGACAAATTCAAAAAAGGATAAAAAGAGTTTAATCTAAAGTAAAAGCCATGTTAAATTTCACAATCAAAACCCACAGGGTAGGAGTAACCTACACAAAACCGCATCTATTCATCCTTAATAAAGGAAACAACAGCGGAAAGCCGCAAAAAGAGCCATTTAGTAACAGTTTTGTTGTCCTTTTTCAAAAAGAAGAAGATTGCGAAAATGTTTTTTGGATTGCCTATAGTTTGTGGAAATCCAATTTTTGGACCCAGCATTTGGTGGGTTCTGTGATTCCCTTTTTACGACTTCATGATTTCAAAAAAGAATTTTTTCCAAAATCGAAATCGTTAATGGAAGAAAATGAAGCACAAGTAAATCAAGTTGCGACATTAAAATTATTAGAATTGAAAGAAAAACAATTTCTAGAAAACATC
The DNA here is from genome assembly GCA_964610785.1 of uncultured Flavobacterium sp. GTDB lineage: Bacteria > Bacteroidota > Bacteroidia > Flavobacteriales > Flavobacteriaceae > Flavobacterium. The sequence continues at coordinate 32,224 of CAZSZH010000026.1, forward strand.
AAATTAATTAATGACATGCGCAGAGTTGTTGTACATCGATACAGTAACAGATAATGTAGTTAGTAATCCTTAAAATCAATTATTATGAAAGTATTTATTTTATTTCAAACCGATGTCTGGAAAAGCAAAGAATCAAGAGTATGTTTTGGGGTATTTGATACCCGAGCCAAAGCTATAGAAAGCGCAAAATGGCAAAAATTATACAATTGTATTTCTGAAGTTGTTGTTATTGAAGTAACAATTAATCAATTTGAAGAAGTCTAAAAGCTAAAAAAGCCCATTCCGTATGGTTTGGGCTTAATTTTGTCTAATCTATAGGTCACCACAACAAGAATTAGACTATTTTTTGTGCTTCTTATTCAGGCTTTTAAGCACCAGCGAAATCGTAAAACTGACAATCGCTCCAACGGCAGCTAAAATAACAGTTTTCGCTATATCCTCAGATTCAATATTCGGAACGATACTTAAAAATGTGCCTCCAACAGTTCCCATTAAAGTGGGGTTATCTGCTGTCATCAGTTGTAGTTAATTGACTTACTGCTGAAATAACACCACCAGCCACTGTTAAATATCCTGCAGCAGTTGTGAGTAAAACAGGTAAGGCAACAGGTGCGGCTAATATAGTGCCGCCAACAGTAGCTAATCCCAAACCAACAGTTCGAAGCACTTTAAAAAACGTTGGAGTAGGAGCGGTAGCTCTATTTATTATTTTCTTCATAATCTATGCTTTAGATTGGATTAGTATTTCAACACTTTCATTATGCTCTAAAGTTTTATAAACCATCGATTTTAAACTTAGAAAAGCTTTTCGGGACATCAAACCTAAACCAGGTCCAGAAAGTTTGGTAACAGGAGCAATACAACCATTTAATTCTTGTAAAGCATTATTCGCTGGATGAAACAGAATCAAACTTCTCTGCGGAACATCCAAAACTTCCAAATGCCAGTGAAACTTTCGGCTGTATCGTTTTCTAATAAAATACTTCCCCTCCGGAATGCAGGAAACCTTCGTTTCGTTATTCTTCCATGGCAATTCAATAGTATTACAAATGAATTTGCCCTCGCATTCGAGTTTACCATTCGTTCCTTCAGGGAAGTAAGTTCTAGTTAAAATTAACACCATACTGACCACTAATTACTGACCACTGAGTACTAATTTTTAAACACCACCATCCACTTTAACAATAGAAAGCGCATTGTAGGCTCCATTTTTCAGTGGATACATTTGTCCATTGACTTCTTGATAAAACTCAATTCCTAAAGCCAAAAACAGAGGTTTTGTGCTTGCTGGTGTTACCTCGTTAGCCTGACTAATTGCTGGTGTAGCAATACCATTCCACGGCAAAATAGCCGATTCCGAATGGGTTTCGACAAACGTTTCCGCTTCAAAATCAATTTCAGCACCAGCCGAAATGATTTTAAAATGAGTAGTTCCTCCAGGTGCAGCAATCATGTTGGCTGGAATAAATGGAGCAAAGTCAACACCAATATCTCCAGTAACACGGTCAATAGATGCGACAAACGGCGCAAACAAACTAGTGCCCAATTTACCACGAATGTTAAACTCAAAGCCAACTAACAAGTCAACCTCGCCATCAATAACATTTCGCAAACCTCTATCGCTAACCATATCCGCTTGGATAACCTTCACCATTTGTTGCGTCAAACGGCTCACCATTCTGCCATCGGCAGAGTTTAATAAAACCGCTCTCAAGGCAGTTCTCAAAAGATCGGAAGAGCACACGTCTGAACTCCAGTCACATTCAGAAAACTCGTA